>NZ_CAXFDV010000716.1:0-22203 GCF_964001545.1 uncultured Aquincola sp. | reverse complement strand
GGAAGACATCGACATCCGGGCGCTCAAGGCCAACCTGCACGCCCTGGCCAAGCTGAAGATCACGATGACCGCTGAACGCATCGAGATCCAGGGCGCGCAAGAGGTGCTGATCAACGGCGGCGGCAGCTACACCCGCTGGACCGCCAGCGGCATCGACAGCGGCACCACCGGCAGCCATGTGATGCATGCCGCCAGCCACGACTTCAGCGGGGCCAGGAGCCTGCCGGTGCGGATGCCGCGACTGGCCAAGGGAGAACCCACGGTGGAGCTGAACTACCACTACGACGACCTGACGCCTGTGGCGGGTGCCCCCTACCGGGTCACGTTCGACAACGGCGAAGTGCGCGAGGGCACGCTGGATGACCAAGGACGTGCCCAGCTCCATGACGTGCCCAGCCTGCACTACGTGGTGGCCTACGGCGAAGACCCGCGGGAGTTTGTGCCGCCTGACGACAAGCAAGACAAGTCGTACCTCTCGAAGCCGCTGCAACAGCAACTCAGGGCGCAGATGGAAGCCGAGCGCGCACAGGGCCGGCAAGGAGCACCGGAATGAGCCTGCTGGCCGATGTTCAGAAGTTCATCTCCGACCTGGTGCTGGGCGACTTTGCCGAGGACCCCAGCACCGCCAGCATCGTGGTCAACGGCGCCATCGGTCTCATCCCGATCGTCGACCAGGTGCTCGACGCCCGCGACGTGACGGCGCAGATCCTCATCTGCTCCCGCAAGGGCTGGGACCAGATGGACGAAGACGACTATGCCAACCTCGCTTTCACGGCCATCGGCCTGGTGCCCAGTTTCGGCAGCTTTTTCAAGGGCGCGGTCAAGCCCTTGTGGCGGCAGCGCAAGTTCGCCGGCCGAGGCGTGCAAGGCGGTGTTGCGATGCTGGAGCGCGCGCTGGGGATGAGCAAGGGCGGCGTGATCCGCTGGATCCACGCCATTCAATGGGTGGAGCGACGGCAGCAGGCCGCACAAACGGCCCAGGCGGCGCTGGATGCATACATCGGCCTGCTCGAGGTGGTGGCCTCAGGCCCCTGGTGGGCACCCGACGCGCTGGTGCGGCGGGCCAAGTGGCAACTGCCCGATGCTCAGCGGGCGAAGTTCTACGTCAGCCACGCCGTTGAGCGGGGCGGCAAGCTCATCGAGGACTTAGTGAAGGACCTGCTGGGCGAGCATGCCGTGTGGGTGCAGGCGGCGGCCAGCCTGGCGACGGCGGCGGTTCAAACCGGCCACCATGGCACCGGCAGCCACAAGGCCGCCGCCCAGGCCAGCGCCACGGCCACCAACAAGCGCCAGGCGCAGGGCAAAGACAGCAGCAAGGGCCTGCACGGCGACAACCACCCGCAGGTCGGCAACCAGAAGCAAAAGCAAACCAAGGCCGAAAGCTCGCCTGTCAGCGTCGCGCAGGACCCAGCGCGCAAATTCATAGAAACACTCGGCGCGCGACCGATGGCACTGCTGGCCGAGCACATGGTGGACTACCACGTGCTGGACAAGGAGGGCGTTCGTTACGAGCACGGCAGCTTGCAGGTGCACGCCAGCGGCTTCAGGAAGGTCAATGCTCCCTACCGGCCGAACGAATTGATTGCCGAGGATTGGAGCCGCGTTTTCACCCACGGTATCGACAGCCTGTGGCAAAGGCCGAACGGGCGTTATCTTGTGGTCGAAGCCAAGGGGCGCATCGGGGCGCCGAGCACCCAGACCCAAATGACCCAGCGCGATGCGGACAAGGGCAACAGCAAGATTCCCAACATACCGGCGGGCGCGCAGCTCACGGAAAAACAGGCGCAGTTGTGGCGGATGTTGCATGACAACAGCGACAAACAGGGGGCGGGGGCGGTGATGCAGATGTCGGATGAGTGGATTGAGAAGGATATACGGCGCACCACAGGACTCACAATATCCAAGAAGTCATACGATCGACGCGTTTACCTAGTATCGCAATTCAAACCGGCTGCCGACGGATTGCCGGATCACCTGGACTCCATTGATACAGCCATTGGGGCGCACGCCATCGACCATACTCTGCACCAGTCCGTCCATGGCGTGAGCGAGGAGTATCTCGAGCAGGATATTTTGGTTGTGCAGAACGCAAGAAAGGGCCGCAACGCCTCACAAAAAAGAACCGCGGCCCAGACAAAAGATGACTCCACACCCCGCAACAGGCAAGCGAAAGGACCAAGATAATCATGCCTCAACTGCCATCACATTTGGCTCGGGCTGCCAAAGAATTCAGCCAGGTTAGGCGACAGCACTTTTTCTACTGGGAGGCGTACGAGAGTATTCTTCAGAAACTCGATAATGGTGATCGCAACATCACGGCCGAGATCAATAGCTTTACGGAGCTTGAGCGCCTGGATCATGGGTATGTATCAGCCTTGGGGTCAAAGCTAGAAGGGTGTGTGGATAGAATAAGCCTGGAATACTCAGCCGGCGCATCCATGGAGGAAATCAAGGATTTATACCCGATCGCGATAGATGCATTTGAAGAGTGGTGCGGATCCTTCGTGAAATGGGCGTACCACCGGTTTCCAGAGAGGCAGCTACAGTTTGAAGAAAGTGGCTCCCTGCCTTGCCCTGTCGAAGCTGATGTCCCCGACAGCTACCGCGAGTTGTTGCGCGTCATCAGCCTGGGCGTACTCCTGGGTGAGCACGATCAACTTCGCCGCATAGCCAAGCTCATCGTCAATATTCGCGGCATAGACACCATCATCGAGGAGTTGTTGCTCCCTTTCGTGCCCGACCCGATGGAAATCAACAAGTTCTGCCATTTGGATCTGTACGACGACCTGATCGGCGCCGCCTGGGAGCCAAGAGAAGAAAGCACCAAATGCATGGCCAATTTCCTCGGCCGCTGGTACGAGTTCTTCGAAGGCGCTTTCTGGCACGACGCCCACCTGCGTTTTGGCCAACTCCGCGATGACCCCGATTGGGCCAACTACTACGGCTACTGGGCCTGGGAAGCCGGGGCCATCGCCTACTTGTACGAACTCGACGACAGCGCCTACCGCGACCACATCCTCTACCCCAAGGACCTGGTGGACTGGGCGCGCCGGCAAGGCCCCGTGCCCAAGCACTACACCCCACCGGCCCACGAGCTGCCCATCGTCCTGTCGGCCAAACCAGGCCAGCCCTGCCCCCGCGCTGGTGTCTGGTTTGCACCCCATCTGCGCATGAAGGAAGTGACCATGAAGCTTGGCGAGCCCATGCCCAGCGAACAAGTCGGACCGACCGGCGGCGTGACCTGGTATTTCAGGGGATGATCTGCCGCACGATGAAATTCGGCTACACCATCCTCTACGTGCCCGACGTGGCCGCCTCGCTCGACTTCTGCGAACGCGCCTTCGGCTTGCGTCGGCGCTTCCTGCATGAATCGGGCACCTACGGCGAGCTGGACACGGGCAGCACCACGCTGGCCTTTGCCGACCATGCGCTGGGCGAGGCCAATTTCGCTGGCGGGCATGTGGCGGCGCACAGTTCACCGCGTCCGCTGGGCTTCGAGATCGGGCTGGTGACCGACGACGTGGCGGCGGCCCACCAGGCGGCGCTGCAGGCCGGCGCCACCGAGATGGCCGCCCCCATGACCAAGCACTGGGGGCAGACCGTTTCTTACGTGCGCTGCCCCGATGGCCTGCTGGTGGAGCTGTGCACGCCCGTCCCCGGCTGAGCAGCGAGCTCGGGGGCTGAAAGGTCACTGCTGCGGCGTGTACGGCAGCGACGAGTGATGCACCACGATGCGCAGCTTGCCGCTGTCGTCCTTCAGGAACTGCCAGGTCTTGTCCACCGTCACGCGCTTGCCGTCGCGGTCGGTGAAGATCACGTTGCCCATGGTGGTGGCGGTGTTGGCCGCGATCACCATGCCCACGTTGCGCACCTCCACCTTCTGCCAGCCCTTGAGCGCAAAGCTGCTGTCGTGGGGGTAGGCCTTGTCGCCGCCCACGAAGTAGGCCAGCGCGCCTTCACGCGTGGTGCGGAAGGTCTGCGGCGCCGTGGTCAGCGTGGGCTTGAACAGCACCGGGCCCATCTGGTAGCCATAGGCGCCGTCGATCACCTGGGCCGCCAGGGCTTTTGCCGCCTCCCGGCCCTGCGTGTCGTGGGCCTTGCCGATGGCGACCAGCGCCTCGCCCCAGGCCTGCTGCGCGGCCAGCACCTCCTGCTCCTGCACGGTAGTGTTGAGGATGGGCGGCTTGGCGGCGGCCGGCAGCGCGGCCAGCGCCAGGGTCATCCAGGCGGCGGCTTGCCAGCGCAGGTGGCGGGTCGAGGCGATGCGTGCGGTCATGTCGTGCTCCTGTGGGGTTGCGATGCCGCCATTGCAGCCCGCTGGACTGAACCCGCCATGAAGCTCGCATGAGCCTGCACTGAACGCCGCATGAACCTCAGATGACAGGCGCGGCCGTTCATCTGGCGTTCATGCGGAGGCGCCGCAGCGCGGCCGACAATTCGCGCATGTTCCGCCGCCGCCTGACCATCGCCCTGGCCCTGCTGGCCGCCGCCGCCGTGCTCGAAGGCGTGGTGGCCTTGTGGGCGCTGGGCGTGGCCGACCGCCAGGTGCAGCGCGGCCGGGTGCACAGCGACATCCAGCTGGGCTTCGTGGAGATGTCGGCCAGCAAGCAGCGGCTGCGGGCCTGGGTGTCGCAGCGCCAGATGGATGCCGGCGCCGACCTCGCCGAGCGTGACCGCCTGCAAGCCGACATGCGCAGCACGCTGCAGCGCCTGCAAGACCTGGCCGAGCGCGCCCAGGTGCTGGACGAAGGCCGTGACGGCAGCCAGGCCGAACACCTGCAGCGCCAGGATGCGCTGAAGGTGTTGACCGTGACGCTGCACGACCTGCAGGAGGCCGTCAACCGCGCCGGCCCGCTGATGCCCGGCACCGACGGCCGTGCCGCCTGGGCGGCGGTGTCGGCCCTGTTCGAGGTGTCGCACGGCCGCGACCTGCGCACGCTGCTGCGCGAGAGCATCGAACGTGAATCGGCGGCCATGGCCCGCGAGCGTGCCGCCGCCGATGCCACGCTGCGCTGGATGCGCGGCCTGTGGCTGGGCGCCGCCGCCACGCTGGCGCTGGGCGCGCTGCTGCTGGGCGCCTACTTCACCCGCGCGCTGCGCCAGCCGCTGGACCGCCTGAGCCGTGGTGCCGCCGCGCTGCAGCGGGGCGAGCTGCAGCACCGCATTCATGTGCAGGGGGCCGATGAATTCGCGGCCGTGGCCACCAGCGTCAACAGCATGGCGGCCGAGCTGCAGCAGCACCGCGAGCGTGAAGCCCGCGCCCGCCACGACCTGGAAGCCCTGGTGCATGCCCGCACCGCCGAGCTGCAGGCCGCGCTGGAAACCCTGCAGCAGGTGGACGCCCGGCGGCGCCAGCTGTTCGCCGACATCAGCCATGAGCTGCGCACGCCCACCACCGCCATCCGCGGCGAAGCCGAGGTGACGCTGCGCGGCGCCGACAAGCCGCTGGCCGACTACAAGACCGCGCTGCAACGCATCGTGGGCACCTCGCGCGAGCTGGCACTGGTGATCGACGACCTGCTGACCATGGCGCGCAGCGACATCGATGCGCTGGCGCTGCACCGCGCGCCCACCGACCTGCGACAGCCGGTGGCCGAGGCCCTGAGCCAGGCCCGCGCGCTGGCCTATGAACGCGACGTGCGCATCGATGCCCAGCTGCCGCATGAGCCGGCCCCGGTGCTGGGCGATGCCACCCGGCTGCGCCAGCTGGTGGCGCTGCTGCTGGACAACGCGGTGCGCTATTCCCGCTCGGGCGGCGTGGTGCGCCTGAGCCTGCAACTGCAGCCCGCCGACAGCGACGACGAGCCGGCCCAGTGGCGGCTGGAGGTGGTGGACCACGGCATCGGCATTGCACCGGCCGAGATCCACCGCGTGTTCGAGCGCAATTTCCGCGGTGAAGCCGCGCGCCGCCACCGGGCCGACGGCACGGGCCTGGGCCTGTCCATCGGCGCGGCGCTGGCCCGCGCCCATGGCGGGCAGATCACGCTGCAATCGCCGCCCGGCCGCGGCACCACCGCCTGCCTGCGCCTGCCGGTGATGAGCCTGCCCACGACCCAGCCCGAACTGACCGCATGAACGTCCTGATCGTGGAAGACGATGCCCGCATCTCCGGTTTCCTGGAGCGTGGGCTGCGGGCCGAAGGCCACCGCACCCAACTGGCCACCACCGGCCCCGAGGCCGTGGCGCTGGCGCAGGACGCGGCGCGCCAGGACGAAGCCGAAGGCACCCGCACCCTGGTGCTGATGGACGTGATGCTGCCCGGCATGAGCGGCCTGGAGGTGTGCCAGACCCTGCGCGCCACCGGCGTGCAGCTGCCCATCCTGATGCTGACCGCGCTGGGCGGCCTGGAAGACCGCGTGGCCGGCCTGCGGCTGGGCGCCGACGACTACCTGGTCAAGCCTTTCGAGTTCGACGAGCTGCTGGCCCGCATCGACGCGCTGGCCCGCCGCGCGCGTGAGCAGGCGCCGCCGCCCGCCCAGCAACTGGTGGTGGCCGACCTGGTGCTGGACCGCGACACCATGCGCGCCAGCCGCGCCGGCCGGCCGCTGCAGCTCACCGCCCGCGAGCTGGCGCTGCTGGAGCTGCTGATGGCCGCGCCCGGGCGCCTGTTCAGCCGCGAGCGCATCCTGGCCAACGTATGGGGCACGCACGAAGATCCGCTGACCAATGTGGTGGACGTGTACATCCGCCGCCTGCGCAGCAAGATCGACGACGGCCACCCGCAGCCGCTGATCCACACGCTGCGCGGCATGGGCTACCGGCTCGAAGCCTTGCCCGGGCCGACCTGACCACGGGCAGGCCCGCTACCGCCGGCAGCGGTTTTGCGCCAAGCTGCGGCCCCCAACCCGGTGTGCCCATGCTGTTGCTCTACAAGACCACCCTTGCACCTGCCCTGCTGTGGCAGCGCCGCCGATTGCGCCGCACCGCGCTGCGCCTGCCTGAGCCCGAAGGCGAGCGGCACGGTGTGGTGCCCGGCGATGCCGCACGCGGCGTGGCGCGCATCCTGGTGGTGGGCGATTCGTCGGCCGCGGGCGTGGGCGTGGCCCACCAGCAGCAGGCGCTGGCCGAACCCATCGCGCAGGCGCTGGCGCGGCGCACCGGCTGCGAGGTGCACTGGCAGCTGGCCGCGCAGTCGGGGTTGGACACCGTGGGCGCCCGCGCCTATGTGCGCACGATGCACCTGCACCGGGCCGATGTGATCGTCGGCGCGCTCGGCGTGAACGACGTGACGGCCCAGCGCTCGGCCCGGCGCTTCATCGACGAATACCAGGTGCTGCTGCGCGAGCTGCGCCGCCGCACGCGGGCGCGCATCTGCGTGCTGTCGGGTGTGCCGCCGATGCACCTGCTGCCCGCCGCGCCACAGCCGCTGCGCTGGTACCTCGGCCAGTGCGCCCGACGGCTGGACCAGGCGCTGCAGGACTTCTGCGCGCGTGAAGGCCGGCTGCGCTACCTGCCGCTGGACTGGGCCAAGGGCGCGGAGATGGCGCCCGACGGCTTCCACCCGGGCCCGGCGCAATACGCCCAATGGGCCGAGATGAATGCCGAGGCCATCGCCCGCGCGCTGGTGCTGCCCTCATGTCCGGAAATGACCGCCACCGGTCCTTCGGCGACACTGCCAGCAGGCTGAGCCGCCGGCACGATGGCAGCCCGTCCACCCTAATCCGAAGCCCCCAAGCTCGCTGCGCTCGCTGCCCCCCGGGGGGGCGCGTTCCGTCTTGGGACGGCCCGGCAACGGAACTACCGCCGCCATGCAAACCGCCCTGCTCCTGATCGACGTCCAGCAATCCTTCCGCCACCGCCCCTACTGGCAGGAGGCACAGACCCAGCCCTTCCTGGCGGCCACCCACCAGCTGCTGCAAGGCGCGATGGCGCGCCGCATGCCCATCGTGCGGGTGTTCCACAGCGATGGGCCGGACACGCCCGACAACCCCTTTGCGCTGGCCAGCGGCCATGTACGCCCGCTGGACGGCCTGGCGCCCTTCGACGCCGCGCTGACGGTGCACAAGCACCGCCACAGCGCGCTGGTGGGCACCGGCCTGCCGGTGTGGCTGCACCAGCAGGGCATCCGCCGGCTGATCGTCGCCGGCATCCGCACCGAGCAGTGCTGCGAGACCACCACCCGCCATGCGTCGGACGAAGGCTGGGAGGTGGACTTCGTGGGCGACGCCTGCCTGACCTTCGACATGACCACGCCGGCCGGCGCGCCGCTCAGCGCGGCGCTGATCCGCGAGCGCACCGAGACGGTGTTGGCCGGCCGCTTTGCCACGCTGTGCAGCGTGGAAGAAGCGCTTCAGCGCGCGGCCTGAGTGCGCAGTCGGGCCTGCCGATGATCGACGTCTGGTTCGTGGTGCTGCCGGGCACGCTGCTGCTGGACCTGGCTGGCCCGGCCGAGGCGTTTCGCATGGCCAACCAGCGGCTGGCGCGGCAGGGCCGGCCGCCGCAGTTCCGGCTGCGCTACGGCGGCATCGGCGGCACGGCCGATTCGTCGGTGGGTCTGCCGCTGCTGCTGGAACCGCTGCCGGCCGCGCTCGGCGGCCCCACCTGGGTGGTGCTGATGGGCCAGCCCAGCGAAGCCCGCATGCTGCAGGCGCCCGCCTGGTTCAGTGCCCGCCGCTGGCTGGCCGAGGTGGTGGCGCCCTGGCTGGGCGAGCGGCTGCCCGCCAGCACCGATGACGGGCCTTCGGCCGGCCTGCTGACCATCTGCGCCGGTGCGCTGCTGGCGGCCGATGCCGGGCTGCTGCGCCCGGGCCAGCGCTGCACCACGCACCATGAGGTGGTGGACCAGCTGCGCCAGCAGGCCCCGGCGGCCGAGGTGGTGGGCAACCGCGTGTTCGTGGACCACGGCCCGGTGGCCTCGAGTGCCGGCATCACCGCCGGCATCGACCTGGCGCTGTACCTGGTGGCGCGTGAGTGCGGCGAGGCGGCGGCCCACGCCATCGCGCGCAACATGGTGGTGTACCTGCGGCGCGGCACCGAAGACCCCGAACTCTCGCCCCTGCTCACCGGCCGCAACCACCTGCACCCGGCGCTGCATCGGGTGCAGGACGCGGTGTGCGAGCAGCCGGGCGCCGCCTGGTCCGCCGAATCCATGGCCGCGGTGGCCCATGTCACGCCGCGCCACCTGGGCCGGCTGTTCCGCGAGCATGTGGGCAGCTCGCCGCGCGCCTATGTGGAGCAGGTGCGCAGCGCGCTGGCGCACGAGGCCGCGCGCAGCGGGCTGCCGCTGCAGGCGGCCAGCGAGGTGGGCGGTTTCAGCTCGCCGCGGCAGTGGCGACGGGCGCGCACCCGGCAGGCGGGCGCTTCAGGCGCAAAGGCCTAGTTCAGCCCAGCAACCCCAGCTCCGCCAACCCCTGGTGGATGGCCGCATGGTGCGTGGCCAGCACCGCCTGCCAACCCCGGGCGCGCGCGGCTTCCACGTTCTTCGGGTGGTCGTCGATGAACACCGTGCGCTCGGGCACCAGGCCGAAGCGCTGCTCGGCCAGCGCGTAGATGGCCGGCTCGGGCTTGATCAACTGCACCCGGCCCGAGAACACGCCGTCCTCAAAGTCGCGCACGAAGGCATGTTCGCGTTCCAGGTGGTCGGCATAGGGCGCCGGCATGTTCGACAGGTAGAACTGCCGCACGCCGCGCTCATGCAGCGCATGCACCAGGCCCACGGTGTCGGCCAGCGGCTGCAGCTCGTGCGGCACCGCGTCGATCACGGCCATGGCCTCGGCCTCGGTCAGGCCGGTGCGGCGGGCGATGCGGCCGGCCAGGTCGTCCACTGCCACCGTGCCGCGGTCGAACTCGGCCCAGTCGCCGCCAAAGCTCTGGAAGAACTGCTCATGCCAGTGCGCGGCGCTGATGTCGTCCTTCACCCGGCTGGGCAGGCTGGCCGCCAGCAGCACCCGTGGCCGCCAGCGGAACAGCACCGCGCCAAAGTCCCACACCACCGTGTCGACGGTGGCCTTGTCCTGCTCAACACTCATGCTGCGGTCAGCCGCTTCAGCAGCCCGGCGGTGGAGCCGTCCAGGCCGGCGGTGTCGCCGCTGGCCAGGCGCGGCAGCAGGTCGTTGCACAAGGCCTTGCCCAGTTCCACGCCCCACTGGTCGAAGCTGTTGATGCCCCACACCACGCCGCTGGTGAACACGCGGTGTTCGTACAGCGCGATCAGCGCGCCCAGCGACTCGGGCGTCAGCCGGTCCAACACCAGCGTGGTACTGGGCCGGTTGCCCGGGAAGGTGCGGTGGCGGGCCACGGTCTGCGCGTCCAGCTCGGCCGAGGCGGTGGGCGCTTTTTCGCCCAGCGCCTGCTCGGTGCTCTTGCCCAGCATCAGCGCCTGGCTTTGCGCCAGGCAGTTGGCCAGCAGCTTGCGCTGCAGGTCGGCGTGCGCGTGGGTGGGCGTCTTCACCGCGATGAACTCCACCGGGATCACGTCGGTACCCTGGTGCAGCATCTGGAAGTAGGCGTGCTGGCCGTTGGTGCCCGGCTCGCCCCACACCACCGGGCTGGTGCCGAAGGGCAGCGGCTCGCCGGCCAGGTCCACCTGCTTGCCGTTGCTTTCCATCTCCAGCTGCTGCAGGTAGGCGGGCAGGCGCTTCAGGCCCTGGTGGTAGGGCGCCACGCTGCGGCTGCCAAAGCCGTGGAAGTTGCGGTACCACACGTCCAGCAGGCCCAGCAGCGCCGGCAGGTTGGCCTGCAGCGGCGCGGTGGCAAAGTGCCGGTCCATCGCATGGGCGCCGGCCAGCAGCGCACGGAAGTTCTCCGAGCCGATGGCGATGGCAATCGGCAGGCCGATGGCGCTCCACAGCGAATAGCGGCCGCCCACCCAGTCCCAGAAGCCGAAGGTGTGCTCGATGCCGAACTGGGCGGCGGCGGCGATGTTGGTGGTGGTGGCCACGAAGTGGCGGGCCACGTCGGTGCCGCCGTTGGCCACGAACCAGTCGCGCGCCACCTGCGCGTTGGCCATCGTCTCCTGCGTGGTGAAGGTCTTGGAGGCGATGATGAACAGCGTCTCGGCCGGCTTCAACCCACGCAGCACCGGCGTGATGTCGTGGCCGTCCACGTTGCTCACGAAGTGCATGGTGATGGCCGGGTGCACGAAGGCGTCCAGCGCGGGCACCACCATCTGCGGCCCCAGGTCGCTGCCGCCGATGCCGATGTTGACCACATGGCGGATGCCGCTGCTGGCGGTGTCGCGCACCGTCTCGGCATAGGCCAGCATGCGGCCCAGCACCTCGTGCACCTCGGCACTGAAGGGGCCCTGCCCGGCCGGCGCGCGCAGCGCGGTGTGCAGCACGGCGCGGCCTTCGGTGGTGTTGATGGCCTCGCCGGCCAGCATCGCGTCGCGCCGGTCTTCCAGGCCGCATTCACGCGCCAGGTCGAGCAGAAGCGCTCGCGTGGCCAGGTCCCAGCGGTTCTTCGACAGGTCGGCAAACACCTGCGGCGCCTGCACCGCAAAGCTGTCGAAGCGGCCGGGGTCGCGGGCAAAGGCCTCGCGCAGGTCCAGTTCGCGGCCGTGGGCCTCGAAGTGGCCTTTGAGCGCACCCCAGGCCACGGTGCGGTCGCAGCGGTTGGGCGCGCTCACTTGCGCAGCTCCTCGATCATCTTGTCCAGCTTGATGGCGTCGGCGGCAAATCCGCGGATGCCTTCGGCGAGTTTTTCAGTGGCCATCGCGTCCTCGTTCAGTGCGTAGCGGAAGTCGGCTTCGTTGTACGTCACTGCGTGCACGCTGGCGCTCTTGGCGGCGGCGGGGTCGAGGCGGCGGGTCACCGGCTCGGTGCCGGCCTGCAGCTGGGCCAGCAATTCGGGGCTGATGGTCAGCAGGTCGCAGCCCGCCAGCGCCGTGATCTGGCCGACGTTGCGGAAACTGGCGCCCATCACTTCGGTCTCGATGCCGAAGTGCTTGTAGTAGGTGTAGATCTGGCTGACCGATTGGACGCCGGGGTCGTTGACGCCGGCCATCGCGGCTTCGTCCCAGCTGGCGCCGGCCTGCTTCTTGTACCAGTCGTAGATGCGGCCGACGAAGGGCGAGATCAGCGTGATGCCGGCTTCGCCGCAGGCCACCGCCTGGCAGAAGGCGAACAGCAGCGTGAGGTTGCAGTGGATGCCTTCATGCTCCAGCGCCTTGGCGGCCTGGATGCCTTCCCAGGTGGCGGCCACCTTGATGAGCACCCGGTCGCGGCCGATGCCGGCGCGCTCGTACAGCTCGATGATGCGGCGGCCGCGGGCGATGGTGCAGGCGGTGTCGAAGCTCAGGCGCGCGTCCACCTCGGTGCTGACGCGGCCGGGCACCACCTTCAGGATTTCCTGGCCGAAGCGCACCAGCACCTCGTCCACGATGTCGCCCAGCGGCTGCTGGCGATGGGCCGCCACCGTCTCGGCCAGCAGCGGCGCGTAGTCGGCCTGTTGCACCGCCTTGAGGATCAGCGACGGGTTGGTGGTGGCATCGCGCGGGGTGAACTGCGCAAGCTGCTTGAAATTGCCGGTATCGGCAACGACGGTGGTGGATTGCTTGAGTTGGTCGAGCTGGTTCATGGTGCTTCGCTCCCGGCGCGCAGGCGGCGCCCTGCGCCAATTAAAACCCGGACTGTGGCACCCGCCTGCATCAACCGTGTTACGGGTGCTGAGCATCCGCGGCACCCTGGCCCATCGGGCAAACCCCGTGTCGGTCACCGTCCTGACATTTGACCGGCCCAAGAAACCGCGTCATAGTTCGGCCCGTAACTTAATTACACCTGCGAGCCATGTCCTTCGATCTCGTGCTGTTTGGCGGTACCGGCGACCTCACCTGGCGCAAGCTGATGCCGGCGCTGTTCCAGGCCTTCCGCCACGGCAAGCTGCCCCCGGGTGGCCGCATCCTGGCGGTGGCGCGCGACGAACGCAGCGACGACGCCTACCGCGAGTTCATCCGCGACCGCTTCAGCGAAGTGGAAAGCGCCAAGCGCCCCACCGACGCCGAGTTCGACCGCTTCGCGCAGCTGCTGCACTACCGCCGCATGGACCTGTCGCAGCCCGAGCACTACGCGGGCCTGAAGCGCTGGATCGAAGAGCCCACCGCCGAAGAAGGCCGCAGCACGCCGGCCGACACCGTGGTGCTGTTCCTGGCCACCAGCCCGCACCTGTTCACGCAAATCTGCGCGCAGCTGGGCGCCGCCAAGCTCAACGGCCCCAACGTGCGCGTGGTGCTGGAAAAGCCGCTGGGCCACGACCTGGCCAGCGCGCAGGAGATCAACCGCGCGGTGGCTGCCTCGTTCACCGAGCAGCAGGCCCTGCGCATCGACCACTACCTGGGCAAGCCCTCGGTGCAGAACCTGTCGGCGCTGCGCTTCGGCAATGCGCTGTTCGAGCCGCTGTGGCGCCGCGAGAGCATCGCCAACATCCAGATCACGCTGGCCGAAGAAATCGGCGTGGGCACCCGCGGCGAGTTCTACAACCAGACCGGCGCGCTGCGCGACATGGTGCAGAACCATGCGCTGCAGCTGCTCACCATGGTGGCGATGGAGCCGCCCGCCAGCAACGACGCCGATGCCATCCGCGACGAAAAGCTGAAGGTGCTGCGCTCGCTCAAGCCCTTCACGCCCGACAGCGTGGCCCGCGACGTGGTGCGCGGCCAGTACCGCAACGGCGTGGTGGGCGGCAAGACGGTGCCCGGCTACCTGGAAGAAAACAAGGTGCCGGCCGGCAGCCGCACCGAGACCTTCGTGGCGCTGCGCACCGAGATCCAGAACTGGCGCTGGGCCGGCGTGCCCTTCTACCTGCGCACCGGCAAGCGGCTGGCCGCGCGGGATGCGCAGATCGTCGTCAACTTCCGCCCGGTGCCGCACCCCATCTTCCCGGGCGCCAACGTGGCCAACAAGCTGGTGATCAAGCTGCAGCCCGAAGACGGCCTGGAACTGCACCTGATGGCGGCCAAGGGCTCGGGCCAGTCGGAAGCGCTGTCGCCGGTGTTCCTGGACCTGGACTTCGACAAGGCCTTTGCCACCGAGCGCGTGGGCGGCTATGAACGCCTGCTGCTGGACGCCATCGCCGGCCGGCTGAACCTGTTCGTGCGCAGCGACGAGCAAGAACAGGCCTGGCGCTGGGTGGAGCCGGTGCTCAACGCCTGGGAGGCCGACGACAGCGGCCCGCGCCCCTACGCCCCCGGCAGCTGGGGTCCGCCCGCTTCCAGCGCGCTGGTGGCGCGCGACGGCTTCGCCTGGGCCGAGGAGCAGTGATGCTGGACCGCATCAAGGCGTCGATCCCTGCATTGCCGCCGGCCGAGCAGCGGGTGGCGCGCCTGGTGCTGGCCGACCCCCGCAGCTTCTCCAGCCTGCCCGTCACCGAGCTGGCCGAGCGTGCGCACGTGAGCAAGCCCACCGTGGTGCGCTTTTGCCGCAGCGTGGGCTACGACGGCCTGGCCGACTTCAAGCTCAAGCTGGCCGGCACGGTGAACGAAGGCGTGCCCTTCGTGCACCGCGCGGTCGATGAAGACGACAAGGCCGGCGACGTGGTGGTCAAGGTGATCGACAACGCGGTGAGCGCGCTGCTGCACTACCGCAATGCCGCTGCCAGCCACGCCTTCGAGCGGGCGATCAGCGCGCTGGCGCAGGCCGGCCGCGAAGGCCGGCGCATCGACTTTTACGGCGTGGGCAACTCGGGCATCGTGGCGCAGGATGCGCAGCACAAGTTCTTCCGCCTGGGCGTGTACGCCACCGCGGTGAGCGACGGCCATGTGCAGGTGATGAGCGCCACCATGCTGCAGCCGGGCGACTGCGCGGTGATCATCAGCAACTCGGGGCGCAGCCGCGACCTGATCGACGTGGCCGAGATCGCGCGCCGCAAGGGCGCCATCACCATCGTGGTGACGGCCAGCGATTCACCGCTGGCCCAGCAGACCACCGCCAGCCAGCAGGTGCTGCTGGCCGCCGACCACCCCGAAGACCACGACCGCTACAGCCCGATGGTCTCGCGCCTGTTGCACCTGCTGATCATCGACATCCTGACCACCGGCGTGGCCCTGCGCCTGGGCCCCACGCTGCGGCCGATGCTGCAGGAGATCAAGCGCAATCTGCGCGCCAAGCGCTACGCGGCGCCGGGGGGGTAATCGATCCATTAGGATGGTTGGTCACTGCCGTGCGATGCGAACCTGGAGACCGACGATGACTGCAAGAGGCGAGCAAAGCCTGATGTCGAAAATCCGCACGCTGTCGCCACAGCAGATCGCGGAAGTGGAAGATTTCGTTGAGTTTCTGGCCGCCAAGTCGAGGAAGCGATCCGCGCTCGAACGACTGGCTGCCGTGGCCCCAGCTCTGCAAGCCGCTGGCGCACCGCCCCTCAATGAAGACGATATCGCCGCAGAGTTGGGAGCAGCTCGGGCAGAGCGGCGAGCAAGGTCCGCCAACCAACCGGCCAGAGGCCCGGGTGCGGATCATTCTTGACACCAACATCGTGCTGTCGGCTTTGCTGTGGGGCGGTACACCCCATGCTCTGCTCGCCACCATCGGTCAGCGCTCGGACATCGAGCTGTGCAGCAGCACAGCACTCCTGGACGAGCTGGCCGACGTGCTCACAAGGCCCTCGGCCACCAAGCGGCTGGCGCTGATCGACAAGACGCCGCACGAGATGCTGATCGACTACATCGAGGCCGTCACCCTGGTCGAGCCTGACACCGTTCCCCGCGTCGTGCCGGGGGACGTCGACGACGATCAGGTCATCGCGGCTGCCGTCGCTGCAGGCGCCGACATGATCATCACTGGCGACCGCAAGCACCTGCTGCCGCTGGGAAGCTACCAGGGCATTCCCATCGTCCATGCGGCTGAAGCACTCAAGCGCATCACCACCATCTGACAGCACCAGGGGCGTGTGCTCAGCCCGCCGCCACCTCTTCCAGCCCCAGCAGTTCCGCCACGCCATACAGCCCCGCCAGCTCCACCAGCGGGCCGGGCAGGCCCACCACGTGGAAGCCGTGGCCGGCGGCCAGGGCGGCGC
Organism: uncultured Aquincola sp.; assembly: GCF_964001545.1. NCBI lineage: Bacteria > Pseudomonadati > Pseudomonadota > Betaproteobacteria > Burkholderiales > Sphaerotilaceae > Aquincola > uncultured Aquincola sp. The sequence goes on along the minus strand of NZ_CAXFDV010000716.1, from coordinate 6,255 downwards.
GCCGGCACTCCAGCAGCACCGCGATGGCCGACGAGTCGAACGACTGCAGCGAAGAGCCGTCGATCTCCAGCGTGCCTGCCGGCTTGTCCTGCAGCGTGGCTTCCAGCTGCGTGAGCACGCTGCAGGCGTCCGAAAAGGTCAGGCGCGAAGGCAGGGGCAGCATGCCGTCCTCAGCTCTTGGCGGGCGACTTGTTCAGCTCGGCCAGCTTGCTCAGCAGGCCGTCCACGCCGCCCTGTTGCAGGATGGGCGCGAACTGCTTGGTGTAGTTGGGCACCAGCCAGAAGCCGCCCACGTTCACGTCGTAGATCTTCCAGCTGCCGCCGGCATTCTCGAGCCGGTAGTTCAGCGCCACCGGCTGGCCGACGCCGCGCACCTCGGTCTGCACTTCCACTTCCTTGTCGGTGGCTTCACCGCGGAAGGGCTTGAGCGCCACGGTGGTGGCGGGCTTCACTTCGCGCAGCGCGCCGGCGTAGCTGCGCACCAGCAGCGTCTTGAACTCGGCCTGCAGCTTGCTCTTCTGGTCGGCGCTGGCCGAATTCCAGCGCTGCTCGCCCACGGCGCGCGAGGTCATGCGCTCGAAGTTGACGTGCGGCATCACGCGGGTGTCGACCAGCGCGTTGATCTTGCTGATGTCGCCGGCCTGGATGGCCTTGTCGGACTTGACCTGCTCGACGATGTCGGTGGCCAGGTCCTTGACGAAGGCGTCGGGCGCCTGCTGCGCAAAGGCCGAGACCATGGACACGCTGGTGACGATGGCGGCGATGAACGGCTTGTACATGGAGCGAAACCTTTCTTGTTGCCCCGGGTTCAGGCCCGGGGCTTGTGGAGGGTCAGACCGGCAGCGGAGGCGCAAGTTCGGGCGCAAGCGCTGCCGGTTGTATCAACGCGCGGCAGCCCGCGCCCGCTCACTTCGGTTGCGGCGGGTTACCGTCGTACACCATGCTTTGCCGGCGCTGCACGTACGCATCACGCAGGAAGCTGTAGCGGTCCAGCGCCACGGTATCGAGCAGGCCCGAAGCGGTGAGCAGGTTGGCGCGGGTGTTGATGGCGTCCAGCGCGGTGAGCTGCCACTTGGTGGCTTCGCGGTCGACGAAGGAGTTGTCCCAGGTCATGTCCAGCGGCAGCGCAGCGGCGTCGCGCACCTGCGAAGGGCCCAGCAGCGGCAGCATCAGGAACGGCCCCGGGGGCACGCCCCACCAGCCCAGCGTCTGCCCGAAGTCTTCTTCGTGGCGCTCGATGCCGGCGGCGGTGGCGATGTCCAGGAAGCCGCCCAGGCCCAGCACGGTGTTGGTGGTCACGCGCACCGTCATGTCGTAGGCCTGGCGCGGCTTGCCCTGCAGCACCAGGTTCACCAGCGACCAGGCGTCGTCGAGGTTGCCGAAGAAGTTGGTGACCCAGCTGCGCACGATCTCGGGCACCACCTTCTGGTAGCCGGTGGCCACCGGCTTGACCACGGCGCGATCGACCGCGTCGTTGAAGCCGAACACGCCGCGGTTGAAGCCCTCGAAAGGGTCGTTCACGGTGGCGGCCGACGCATCGGGCTCGGCGGTGGTTTCGGGCAGGGTGCCGGGCGCGGCACCGGCGGCCGGCGCGGCCGTCTGGGCCAACGCGGCCAGCGGCGCTGCTGCAGCCAGCAGCGTGGCCGCGGCGGCGCGGGCGAAGAGGTGGCGGTTCAAACTCATTTCAGGCTCCCGTCGAGGCTGGGGGGTGCTGCGGTGCCGTTGTCGGCGGCCTTGCTGAAGAGCACCTGGCTGATCAGGTCTTCCAGCACCACGGCGGATTGGGTTTCCTTGATGACGCTGCCGGCCACCAGGGTCTTTTCAGTGCCGCCCGGCTCGATGCCCACGTACTGGTCACCCAGCAGGCCCGAGGTCAGGATCTTGGCCGAGGAGTCTTCCGGGAAGTGCACGTTCTCGAACAGCTCCATCGTGACCACGGCCTTGTAGGTCTTGTTGTTGAGCTTGATGCTGGTCACGCGCCCCACCACCACGCCGGCGCTGCGCACCGCGGCGCGCTGCTTGAGGCCGCCGCTGTTGTCGAACGCGGCGGTGACGGTGTAGGTCTGGCTGCGGCCGAAGCTGGCGAGGTTGGCGGCCTTCAGGGCCAGGAACAGCAGGCCCGCCAGCCCCAGCAGCACGAACAGGCCGACCAGGATTTCAATGCGCTTCTTATTCATGGTGATAACTCGATGCGGTGTCGCCGCGTCAGGGCGTGGAGAACATCATGGCGGTGAGCACGAAGTCGGTGGCCAGCACGGCCAGCGACGCGATGACGACGGTGCGGGTAGTGGCAAACGCCACGCCTTCGGGCGTGGCCTGCGTCTCGTAGCCCTGGTACAGCGCCACGGCGGTGCAGATGATGCCGAAGGCAAAGCTCTTGACGATGCCGTTGCCCACGTCGCGCCACACGTCCACGCTGGCCTGCATCAGGCCCCAGAAGTTGCCGGCGTCCAGGCCGATCAGCATCACGCCCACCACATAGGCGCCCAGGATGCCGATGGCCGAGAACAGCCCGGCCAGCAGCGGCATGGAGATCACGCCGGCCAGAAAACGCGGCGCCAGCACCCGGCTGCGCGGGTCGACCGCCATCATCTCCATCGCCGACAGCTGCTCGCCGGCCTTCATCAGGCCGATCTCGGCGGTCAGCGAGGTGCCCGCGCGGCCGGCGAACAGCAGCGCGGTGACCACCGGCCCCAGCTCGCGCACCAGCGACAGATTGACGATCAGGCCCAGCGACTCGGTGGCGCCATAGGTGGTCAGCGCGTAGTACATCTGCAGCGCCAGCACGAAGCCCACCGCCATGCCCGAGGCCAGGATGATGACCAGCGAGCGGTAGCCGATGGCGTACACCTGCGCCAGCACCAGGCCAAAGCGCCGCAGCCCCGGCGGCGAAAACAGCAGCAGGTCGAGGAAGAAGAAGAACGCATGGCCCAGGCCACGCAGTTGGCGCAGGGTCTGGGCGCCCAGCCAGGCAATGCCGTCGATCACGCGCCGAACTCCTCGGCGATGGGACGCGCCGGGTAATGGAACTTGACGGGCCCGTCGGGCTCGCCGCGGACGAACTGCCGCACTTCGGGGTCGCGCGAGCTCATCAGCTCGTCGGGCGTGCCCTGGGCCACGATGCGGCCGCCCGGGGCCAGCAGCACCGCGTAGTCGCTGATTTCCATGCACTTGGCCACGTCGTGGGACACCAGCAGCGAGGTGGCGCCGGTGGCGTCGTTGAGCTTGCGGATGAGGTTGGCGGTGACGCCCATCGACACCAGGTCGAGGCCGGCAAAGGGTTCGTCGTACATGATGAGCGCGGGGTCGAGCGCGATGGAGCGGGCCAGCGCGATGCGCCGCGCCATGCCGCCCGACACCTCGGAGATCTTGAGCTTGGCCGCGCCGCGCAGGCCCACGGCATGCAGCTTCATCAGCACGATGTCGCGGATCAGCGGCTCGGACAGGTTGGTGTGCTCACGCAGCGGGAAGGCCACGTTGTCGTACACGCTGAGGTCGGTGAACAGCGCGCCGAACTGGAACAGCATGCCCATGCGCCGGCGCATCTGCAGCAGCTGCTCCTTGTCGCGGGCATTGACCACCTGGCCATCGAACACCACGCGGCCCGAGCTGGCGCCCACCAGGCCGCCGATGAGGCGCAGCAGCGTGGTCTTGCCACAGCCCGAGCCGCCCAGGATGGCCGTGACACGGCCCCGCTCGAACCTCAGGCTGATGTCGCTGAGGATCTTGCGGCTCGGGTCATAACCGAACGTCACATGATCGATCTCGATGAAAGCGTCGGGCATCGGGGGGCAGCGCGCCTGCAAGGCTTCGCGGCGCGTCTTCGGTGTGCTGGGGAAGCGGGAGAAATTATTCTCGCACGCAAGGGAATCCCGCGATTGCCAACGCGCTTCCAACCTGTGAAGCCGCGGCACGCCCGACGACGTGCCGCGGCTGGCGCGGTCAGACTCAGCGCGGCAGCGTGCTGCTGCCCATCAGGAACTGGTCCACCGCGCGGGCGGCCTGGCGCCCTTCACGGATGGCCCACACCACCAGCGACTGGCCGCGGCGCATGTCGCCGGCCGCGAACACCTTCTCGACGTTGGTCTTGTAGCCATCGCGCTCATCGACGGTGGCGCGCGCGTTGCCGCGGTTGTCCTTGTCGATGCCGAAGGCGTCCAGCACCGGCGACACCGGGCTGACGAAGCCCATGGCCAGCAGCACCAGGTCGGCCTTGAGCGTCTGCTCGCTGCCCGGCACCTCGGTCATCTTGCCGCCCTGCCATTCCAGGCGCACCGTCTTCAGGCCGGTGACCTTGCCCTTTTCGCCGATGAATTCCTTGGTGGCGATCGCGAACTCGCGCTGGCAGCCTTCTTCGTGGCTGGAGCTGGTGCGCAGCTTGATCGGCCAGTACGGCCAGGTCAGCGGCCGGTCTTCCTGTTCGGGCGGCTGGGGCAGCAGCTCGAACTGGGTGACGCTGGCGGCGCCGTGGCGGTTGCTGGTGCCCACGCAGTCGCTGCCGGTGTCGCCACCGCCGATGACGATCACGTGCTTGCCGTCGGCGCGCAGCTGGTTCTTCAGCTTGTCGCCGGCATTGATCTTGTTCTGCTGCGGCAGGAACTCCATCGCGAAGTGCACGCCGTCCAGGTCGCGGCCGGGCACCGGCAGGTCGCGGCTCTGTTCGGCGCCGCCGGTCAGCAGCACCGCGTCGAAGTCGGCCTTCAGCTGTTCGGGTGACACGGTTTCCTTGGCCCAGTTGGTGACCTTGGAGCCTTCGCCCATGCCCTTGTCACCGGCCACCAGCACGCCCAGGCGGAACTTGACGCCTTCGGCCTTCATCTGCTCGACGCGGCGGTCGATGTGCGACTTCTCCATCTTGAAGTCGGGGATGCCGTAGCGCAGCAGGCCACCGGCACGGTCGTTCTTCTCGAACAGCGTGACGTCATGGCCGGCGCGCGCCAGCTGCTGGGCCGCCGCCAGGCCGGCCGGGCCGGAACCGACCACGGCCACCTTCTTGCCGGTGAGCTGCTTGGGCGGCTGCGGCTGCACCCAGCCCTCGGCCCAGGCGCGATCGGCGATGGCGTGCTCGATGGACTTGATGCCCACCGCATCGTCGTTCACGTTCAGCACGCAGGCGGCCTCGCAGGGCGCGGGGCAGATGCGGCCGGTGAACTCGGGGAAGTTGTTCGTGGTGTGCAGCACCGTGATGGCGTTGTGCCAGTCGTTGCGGTACACCAGGTCGTTGAAGTCCGGAATGATGTTGTTGACCGGACAGCCGCTGTTGCAGAACGGCGTGCCGCAGTCCATGCAGCGTGCGCCCTGCACCTGGGCCTGATCGGCGGTCAGGCCGATCACGAACTCCTTGTAGTGCTTGACCCGCGCCTCGACGGGCGCATAGCCCTCTTCCAGGCGGCCGTATTCCAGAAAGCCGGTGACTTTGCCCATGGCGATTGCTCTTCTTTCGTCTCGTCAGTTCACTTGGCCGGAACGGTCTTGCTGCCTTGCTTGCCGGCAGCCTTGGCCTTGGCGGCCGTGGCAGCAGCGGCTTGCGGCGCTTCGTCCGGCGCGGGCGCGGTGGAGGCCGCGCGGGTGGCCATCTCGCCCAGGGCGCGCTTGTATTCGTTCGGGAACACCTTCACGAACTTGGCGCGCGAATCGGCCCAGTGGTCCAGGATCTCGCGGGCGCGCAGGCTGCCGGTCCAGCGGTGGTGGTCCTCGATCAGCTTCTTGAGCGTGACCTCGTCGGCCTGGCCGCGGTGCAGGCCCGCGGGCTGGTCCACGCCCGGCTGTTCACCGGCGGGCAGCACCTTGTCCAGCGACACCATCGCGGTGTTGCAGCGCTTGGCGAACTGGCCGTCTTCGTCGTACACGTAGGCCACGCCGCCGCTCATGCCGGCGGCGAAGTTGCGGCCGGTCTTGCCCAGCACGGCCACGGTGCCGCCGGTCATGTACTCGCAGCCGTGGTCGCCGGTGCCTTCCACCACCGCGGTGGCGCCCGACAGCCGCACCGCGAAGCGCTCGCCGGCCACGCCGCGGAAGAAGGCCTCGCCGCTGGTGGCGCCGTACAGCGCAGTGTTGCCGGCAATGATGTTCTTGCCTGCATCGCCGCGGAAGTCGAGGCTGGGGCGCACCACCACGCGTCCACCCGACAAGCCCTTGCCGGTGTAGTCGTTGGCATCACCGATCAGGTACAGCGTGATGCCGGTGGCCAGGAAGGCGCCGAAGCTCTGGCCGCCCGTGCCTTCCATCTGGATGAAGATGGTGTGGTCGGGCAGG
>NZ_CAXFDV010000715.1:0-1692 GCF_964001545.1 uncultured Aquincola sp. | reverse complement strand
CCGCTGGCCGGCGCCGACGCCAAGTTCCAGCCCTGCTGGGTGGACGACGTGGCCGAGGCGCTGGTGCGCTGCCTGGACCGGCCCGAGACCATCGGCCAGACCTACGAATGCGCCGGCCCCGACGTCTACACGCTCAAGCAGCTGGTGCAACTGGCCGGCCGCTGGGCGGGCCATGAACGCCCGGTGATCGGCCTGCCCGGCCCGCTGGGCCGCCTGCAGGCGGGCGTGATGTCGCTGCTGCCCGGCGAGCCGCTGATGTCGGGCGACAACCTCGATTCGATGAAGGTGCCCAACGTGGCCACCGGCACGCTGCCCGGGCTGCAGGCGCTGGGCATCACGCCCGCGCCGCTGGAACAGGTGGCGCCCGGCTACCTGGGCGGCCGACAAGGCATCGCGCGGCTCGACCCGCTGCGCGCCTGCGCCCGCCGCTGACAAGGGGCTGGCGCATGCAGGTGTATTGCGTGGGCGGTGCGGTGCGCGACCGCCTGCTGCGTGAGCAGGCCGGCCAGCCCGACGCGCCCCACACCGGTGACCGCGACTGGGTGGTGGTGGGTGCCACCGCCGAGCAGATGGGCGCGCTGGGCTATGTGCCGGTGGGCCGCGACTTCCCGGTCTTTCTGCATCCGCAGACGCATGAGGAATACGCGCTGGCCCGCACCGAGCGCAAGTCGGCCCCCGGCTACCGTGGCTTCGTGATGCATGCCGACCCCTCGGTGACGCTGGAGCAGGACCTGCAGCGCCGTGACCTGACGGTCAACGCCATCGCCCAGGCCGAAGACGGCACCCTGATCGACCCCTACGGCGGCCAGCGCGACCTGCAGGCCCGGGTGCTGCGCCATGTGTCCGACGCCTTCGAGGAAGACCCGGTGCGCATCCTGCGCCTGGCGCGCTTTCTGGCCCGCTGGCCCGATTTTTCGGTGGCGCCCGAAACGCTGGCGCTGTGCCGCCGCATGGTGACAGCGGGCGAGGTGGACGCGCTGGTGCCCGAGCGGGTGTGGCAGGAGCTGTCGCGCGGGCTGATGGAGCCGGCGCCCAGCCGCATGTTCGGCCTGCTGCGCGACTGCGGCGCGCTGGCGCGGCTGCTGCCCGAACTCGACCGGCTGTGGGGCGTGCCCCAGCCGCCGCAGCACCACCCCGAGGTGGACACCGGCGTGCACGTGATGCTGGTGCTGGACACCGCCGCCGCGCTGCAGGCGCCGTTGCCGGTGCGCTGGGCCTGCCTGGTGCACGACCTGGGCAAGGGCAGCACGCCGCCCGAAGAATGGCCGCGCCACATCGCGCATGAGGCGCGCAGCGTGCGCCTGGCCGCCCAGGTGGCCGACCGGCTGCGGGTGCCGGTCGATTGCCGCGAGCTGGCGCAGTTGGTGGCCGGCGAGCACGGCAACATCCACCGCAGCGGCGAGTTCGGCGCCGCCGCGCTGATGCGCCTGCTGGAGCGCTGCGACGCACTGCGCCGGCCCGATCGCTTCGAGCAGGCGCTGCTGGCCTGCGAATGCGATGCGCGCGGCCGTACCGGGCTGGAAGACAAGCCCTATCCCCAACGCGAGCGCCTCTCGGCCGCGCTGCGCACGGTGCTGGCGGTGGACGTGAAACAGGCCGCCGCCGATGCGGTGGCGCGCGGCCTCAAGGGCCCGGGGATCGGCAACGCGGTGTCGCAGGCGCGGGCGGAGGCGCTGGAGGCCTGGCTGGCTG
>NZ_CAXFDV010000714.1:0-7083 GCF_964001545.1 uncultured Aquincola sp. | reverse complement strand
ATGAAACCAAGACCTTGGGCACGCAGATGAGCCACAAGTGGATCATGTTGAATATTCCGAAGGAGGAGTATGCGACGCCCAAGGATGAAGCGGAGATGGTGGCGTTGGTAAGAGATTTCAGGAGGCGAGAACTTCAAGGTCCGGCGCCTTGGGATCGATGGATCCTCATGGTAACAAGGCCTCAAATGGACAGTCACCATGTCAGCGGTGGCAAAAATCATCTTGTCCGCAAACCAGTGATTTCTATTCCAAGTGCCTTGCTGAAGGAGTGACAATGGATAGTGCTCAATTCAAAGCCTGCGTGCCTGCGCCTCTGGAAGAAACTGAGCTATACAAACGTCGCCGTGAGCCTCGACTCAACTACGAAAACCAATACGCGTACTTGAGTGGGGAGTGTCTGAAGGATTTCGACGACTGTTTGATTCTGACTGCGCCGCCATTGACTGGCAAATGGGGCGCAGCGGGATTGCTGGCGGAAGATACCGTCACCTACCTGTGCCTTCAATACAGCGCAGGTGTCTCGGTCGGTGCCTTGGCGCAGTTCTACCCCGTATCGATATGGGCCTGGGAAGAGTTCCGAAGGCATAAGCAAGAGTGGCATTCCAGCGCCGACTTTTTTGAAAGCCGGAGCAACCGAGTGCCTGCCTTGTCTTTTGCCGACCAGGAGTACGGCTACTACGCGCTCCCCCTGGCGTGCCTGGGCCTGCTGCTGGGCCACAAAGCCCTGATGCCGCGGCTGTGCCGGGTGTGGGACTACGTGAACGAAGAGCTGAACTACTTCGACATCCTGCTGGAGAACCTGGTGCGGCCTTACGTGCCCGGGCGCAACAAGGTGGCCCAGCAGTACACCCGCCATTTGCCTTACCGCAAGCTGGACAAGGTGTTCGAGGCCAGCCCCGACAAACGCCCCGCGCTGATGCAGCAATACCTCCACGATTGGTACCACGCCAGCCGCCGCGAGCCGTATCACGACATGGACCAGCGACTGAGCTTCGTGGGCTACTGGTCCTGGGAGTCCGCTGCGGTGACCTGGCTGCTGGGCATCGACGACAGCGGCTACCGCCACATGGACTTCTATCCACGCGACCTGGCCGACTTTGCGCGGCAGTTCGACAACAGCCCGATCCCTGCCGACCCGGTGCTCAGCGCGCGTCCCGGCCAGCCGTGCCCACGGGCCGGCATCTGGTTTGCGCCGCATCTGCGGATGAAGGAAGTGAGCATGAAACTGGGCGAGCCCATGCCCAGCGAGCAGGTCGGTCCCACGGGCGGGGTGATCTGGTATTTCAGAGGCTGAGCCTGCCCCGGCCGGCTGCGTGCATTCAGGCGTGCAACGCCAGCCTTCTTGAAGGCCAAAAGTTGCTGAGCCACGCGCTCAGTACCGCGGCTGAATGACCGATCACATGGCGGTGGCCGGCGGCGCAAGGTAGTGCCTGCCGATGACCCGGCCCTGCCGCAGTTGCCCGCTGTGCGGCCTTGGTTGAGGCCGCTGTTGACCACGCTGTTGGCGCGTTGCGCCGGCGGATCTCTGCCAGGTCCGCCACCCAGGGCGGCTTGGCCCCCGGGGCGGTAGTCAGTTTCATGTGGCTGGGCCGCTGCGCCGCCCCGTCACGTTCCCCACTGCTGTCAGCGGCCCCCTGCGGGCCGCTGTGTCCATTCGATGGGATGCGTATGGCCCTGGATCAAAACTCATCGGAGCTCGCCGAGTCTCCGGCCGATGGGCGGCCTGACGACCGTGCGGCGCCGCCGGTCAAGGCGGTGCCCGACACAGCGTCGGGGCCCTCACTGCCGCCCGGCCCCAACCACGAAGAACGCCTGTCCAGCCTGCGCCAGGCCGCGGAGCAGGGGCGCAACGTGCTGTTGCTGGCGGCCTCGGACCTGCTGCGCGCGCTGGCTGAGGTGCCGCGTCAGCTCAACCGTCAGCAGATTGATGTGTGGCATGACTTGCTGAAGACGGAACTGGACGACTTCACCCGCCTGTGCGAGCAGCTCAACGTGCGGCGCGAGCACATGCTGGCCGCGCGCTACGTGCTGTGCACGGCGCTGGACGAGGCCGCCAGCCTGGCGCCTTGGAACACCTCGGGCAGCGAAGCGGATACATGGGCCGGCATGTCGCTGCTGCCGCACTTTCATGGTGAGCGGGACGGCGGCGAGGTGGTGTTCATGCTGTTGGGCCGCATGGCCCATGCGCCGGCCGAGCATCTGCCGGTGCTGGAGCTCATTCACCACGTGTTGAGCCTCGGCTTCAGCGGTCACTACCGCACCCACAAAGACGGCGCGAGGCGCCTGGAGTCCATCCGCCACCGCTTGTATGGGATGGTGTCGGAGTCGAGCCCGCCGATGGGGCGTGAGCTGTCGGGGCGGTGGCGGGGCGCATCGCCGGGCAGGTTCAGGTTGTTGCGCGCGGTGCCGGTGTGGGCGTCTGCCAGCGTGCTGGGGTTGGCCCTGGTGGCGCAGTTCGGCTGGTCCAAGTACCAGCTGTTGCACACGGGCTCGGCGTTGGAGCAGCGCATCCTGGCGCTCAAGCAGTTGCAGCCCGACAAGGCTGCAGAGGCGGCACCGGCCGCGGCCGCCCTGGGCTTGAGGCAGCTCCTGGCCGATGCCATTGCGCAGGGCCGCGTCACCGTGGACGAGTCGGCGCGAGGCTCCACCGTCGTGTTCCGCGGCGACGGCATGTTCGCTTCCGGGCGCGCCGCCTTGAGCCCCGCTTCGCGTGAGCTGGTGGTCAAGGTGGGCCGTGCGTTGAACACGGTGCCCGGGCCGGTGGTGGTGACCGGGCACACCGACAACGTGCCGCTGGAAGACCCCCACGGCATCAACCTGGCGCTGTCTCTGGCGCGTGCGCAAGAGGTGGCCAAGGTCATCGCCGCGCAGGGCGTGGCTGCCGCGCGCATCGAGGCCACCGGGCGGGGCGCCACGCAGCCGGTGGCCGGCAATGACACCGCGGCCGGCCGTGCGCAGAACCGCCGGGTGGTCATCGAGCTGCTGCCCGCGGGTGCTGCGGCAGCCGGCCCTGCACGTTGAGCACAAGGAGCACAGTGATGAAGGACTTCTTCAAGGGCCCGGTGTTCCGCGCCTTGCTCGCGTTGTTGGCGCTGCTGGTGTTGTCGGCCGTCGTCTGGTTCCTCGGCCCGTTCGTCGCGGTGGGCGACATCAAGCCGCTGGGCTCGGTGGCGGTGCGCCTGGGCGTGATGCTGCTGCTGGTGGCGGGCCTGTTGTCCTGGGCGCTGGAACTGCCGGCGTCCGTGGCCTGGACCGTCATCGGCGCGTCGGCGTTGTGCCTGCTCATCTGGCACGGCGGGCCGCTGCTGGCTTTCGGGCAGCTGCATCCGTTGGCGCCCGTGTGGGCGCGGGTGCTGGCCATGGGCGGGGTGCTGGCGGTGCTGTTGGTGTGGGGGCTGTACAAGCTCTACCGCGCCCTGCAGCGGGATGATCAGCTGCTGCAGCGCTGGCTGCATCGTGAAGGTGCCCAGCCCGCGCTGGCGCGCGAAGAGATTCGCCACCTGGCTGACCGTGCGCGCCATGCCGTCAACCAGCTGCGCCAGATGCAGCGCACCATGGCCGGCGGCACGGGCAGCCTTTGGTCGGGCCTGCGGCGCGTGGTCGAGGGCAAGCGCTACCTGTATGAGCTGCCGTGGTACATGCTCATCGGGCAGCCCGGTGCGGGCAAGTCTTCGCTGGTGCTCAATGCCGGCCTGCGCTTTCCGCTGCCCGACCAGATGGGCGCCGCCAGCGCCCGCATGACGCTGGATCGCGCCACCGGCACCCAGAACTGCGACTGGTGGTTGACCAACGAGGCCGTGTTCCTGGACACCGCCGGGCGTTACACCGAGCAGGCGCCCCAGGCCGATGAACAGTCCGCCGCCGTCCATACCGCCGAGTGGCGCGGCTTTCTGGGCGTGTTGCGCCAGGTGCGCCCTCGGGCACCGATCAACGGTGCCTTGCTGGTGGTGGACGTGGCCGAGCTGCTGCGTGCCGATGACCTGCAGCGCACGGCGCTGGCGGCACAGTTGAGGGCGCGGCTGGAAGAGTTGCGCACCCACCTGGGCATTCGCTTCCCGGTGTACCTCCTGTTGGCCAAGGCCGACGTGCTGCGGGGCTTTCCGGCCTACTTCAACGGCCTGACCTCCGAGGCGCGTCGCCAGGTGTGGGGCTTCACCTTGCCGTGGTGGGACGACGCGCAACGGCGCAAAGCCGCGAAGCAGAAGAAGCCCGGTCGCGCGCCCACGGCCGAAGGCGAGGACGCACCAGACAGCCTGCCCGACAGTGGCCAGTCGCTGGCGCTGTGGGTGGGCCGTGAGTTCGCGGCCTTGATCGAGCGCATTCGGGCCGGCGTGGCGATGCGGCTGCAGGAAGAGTTCCAGGTGGAAGACCGGCAGTCGCTGTATGTGCTGCCGCATGAGCTGCAGGGCTTGATGGCGCCGGTGCAGACGCTGGTGGCCCAGGTGTTTGCCGACTCGCGCTACGACACCACGCAGGTTCAACCCATGCTGCGCGGGGTGTACCTGTGCAGCGCGATGCAGCCGGGGCAAGAGCTGGTGGCCCAACCGCAGGCGCTGACGGTGCGCCTGCGCGACAGCTTCCGCAGCCTGGCCCACAGCATCGGATCGGCGGATCAAGCGCCCACCAAGGTGGGCCGCCGCAGCTACTTCCTGTCCGACCTGCTGGAAAAGGTGGTGATGGCCGAGGCCCACCTGGTGCAGCCCAATCTGCGTTGGGAAACCCGGATGCGGCTGCTGCGCTGGGTAGGGCACGGCGTCGTGCTGCTGGGCTTCTTGTGGCTGTCGGCCGCTCTGGCCTTGAGCCTGCGCAACAACCAGGCTTACCTGCAGGCGGTCAGTGACAAGACTGAGACCCTGACCCAGCAGATGAAGAGCTGGCTGCAGGAGGCCAACACACCCGTACGGAAAAGGTGCTCGATCTGGCGCAAGACCTGCCGCGTGTGGACGGGCTGGACCTGGCTTCACCCGACCTGTCTTTCCAGTACGGGCTGTACAGCGCCGGCCCCATCGTGCAGGCGGCCGATCAAGGCTATGGCCAATTGCTCGACCGCCTGGTGCTGCCGCAGGTCACGGCGCACATGGAGCAGGTGTTGCGCCAATCGATGGCGGCCGATGACGCCGTGCAGACCTACCAGACCTTGCGGGTGTACCTGCTGCTGCATGACGCGAAGCAGTACATGCAGACGCCCGACCACGCCCGCGATGTGCGGCAGTGGATCACGCAGGCATGGCAGGGGCAGGGGCAGGGGCAGGGGGAGTCGCTCTCGCAGCGGCTGGGCAACAGCGCCGCGATGGTGGGCCACCTGGAATGGCTCTTCTCCGGCCGGCGGCCGGTGCAGTCGCTGTCGGTGGCCAACAGCGCCCTGGTGCAGGAAGTGCGCAGCTACCTGGACAAGCAGTCGCGCAGCGAGCGGCTCTACGTGCGGGTGCGTTCGGCGGCGCAGGCGCAGGCGCCGCAGGCCTTCAGCCTGGTGCGGGCGCTGGGGCCGCAGGCGGGCACCTTGTTCAGCCTGGCTTCGGGCGGCAGCCTGGAGCAAGGCGTGCCGGGGCTGTTCACCTATGAGGGCTACCACGAGGTGTTTGCCAAGCAACTCACCCAGACCTTGACCTGGGCCCAGCAGGACGATGCCTGGGTGATGGGCCAGCGTGCGGCCGGCGCGGAGGCGGCCGGCAGCGCGGCCACCACAGACCCGCAGAAGGCCGACCACCGCGCGCTGGAGGCCGAGGTGCGGCGGCTGTATCTGGCCGAGTACGCGGGGCACTGGGTGCGCTTCCTGGACGACGTTCGGCTGGTGCACTCGGACAAGTCGGGCACCCTGGCCTACGACCTGAGCATCCTGCGCCAACTGGCCGCGGCGGATTCGCCGTTGATCCGGCTGGCGCGTGCTGCCGCCCGCGAAACCACCTTGTCCCGGCCCTTGGTGATGGAGAGCAAGGCCGAGGAGAAGTCGATCTTCGAGAAGGCGGGCGACCAGCTCGCCCAACAGCAGGCCAAGGCCGGCGCGGCGCTGGGCGTGCGCCCCGAAGCGCGCATCGAGCGCCAGGAGGTGGACGAGAAGTTCTCCGCCCTGCGCGAAGTGGTCACCGGCCGTGGTGAAGGCGCCGCCATGGCCGCCCCTGGCCGGGCGGGCCTGGAGAGCATGACCAGCGTGCTCAACGAGTACTACACCGTGCTGGTGGTGGCCGACACGGCGCTCAGCGCCGGCAGTCTGCCGCCGGCGGGCGCCGAGGCCGCCACCAAGCTGCGCATCGAGGCCGGCAAGATGCCGGCGCCGCTGCGCGAAGTGCTGATGGACCTCAGCGCCAGCGGATCGGACAAGGTGCAGCAAGGCGCCGCGTCGATCCTGCGGGGCCAGGCGCAGGCGCAGATGGACCGGCTGCTCGGCCTGCTGAGCTTGAACGTGTCCGAGCCCTGCCAGCGCCTGCTGGCCGGCCGCTACCCCTTTGCCAACAGCCCGCAAGAGGTGTCGGCCGAAGACTTCAATGCCTTCTTTGCCGCAGGCGGTGCGGCGGACGAGTACTTCCGCAAGTACATGGCGCCTCTCGTGGACACCAGCACCCGGCCCTGGCGCTACAAGTCGCCCACCAGCGTCAACCTGGCCGCCGGTGACGGCCTGGCCCTGGGCGATGCGGCGGCCAGCCCGGCCGCAGGCCCCAGCCTGCAGGGGGAGCTGCTCAAGCTGCTGGCCGCCAGCGGCCCCAACCCCGATGCCTTTGCCCAGGTGGGCCAGATCCGCGACATGTTCTTCCGCGAGAACGAAGGCAAGCGCATGGCCTGGCGCGGCGACTACCGGGTGGTGTCGCTGGACGCCACCGTCACCGAATGGGTGATCGACTTCGACGGGCAGGTGCAGCGCTATGCCCACGGCGCCATCCAGGCGCTGCCGCTGGCCTGGCCGGGGCCGCGTGGCGGCACCATGGCCGAGCTGGTGGCCCAGCCGCGCATCAAGCCGGAAACCTCCACGATGGCGGCGCGGGGGCCGTGGTCCTGGCTGCGGCTGGTGGAGCGCGCCAAGCTGTCGCCCGGCACCCAGCCGGGGCGGGTGCTGGCGGAGTTCAGCTTCGACAACCGACGTGCCGTGCT
>NZ_CAXFDV010000713.1:0-4942 GCF_964001545.1 uncultured Aquincola sp. | reverse complement strand
CTCGGGGCGCTGATCAGGGCTTGCCCTGCCCCGGCGGCTGGGCGAACATGCGGCGTCCACCGATGCCGCGTGCCGTGACTGCCACCGCCGACATTCCGCTGCTGCTGTCGCCCGACCTGCGCCAAGCCCCCGTGCTGGACCGCATGTGCTCGCGCTTCGTGCTGGCGCTCACCATGCGCCATGCTGGCCGTTTCAACCTGCGCCGCGACTGGAACAGCCTGCTTTCGCTCACCGGCCGCCACCTGGTGTGGCCGCAGCCGGTGCTGCAGCGGCTGCGGGCCTTCCTGGCCCAGCGCTGCCAGCACAACGAACACTGGCGCGGCCATGAAGCCCTGGCCGACGAGGCCTTTTTGCAGCGCCATGGTCACTGGCGCGGCCCGTACGAAGAAGGCACCGTCTTCTTCTACATCGACGAATACATCAAGGACGCGCCCAAGGACCTGCTGACGGTGCTCACGGCCACCGCGCAGTGGCTGGAACGCAGCCTGAAGAAGGAATCCACCCTCGTCGAGAAGAACATCGACGCGCTGGCCGGCCTGCTGCAGCTCAATGCCGCCGAACGTGCGCTGCTGCTCTACGGCACGCTGGCGCGCTACCAGCGCGACCTGCGCGGCCTGCTGGTGGAATTCAAGGTGTCCAGCGCGCAAGAGGCCTATGCCGCCATCGCCGAGGTGGCCGGCGTTGACCAGCGCGACGTGGCCGAGGCCTTGCGCGCCGGCTCGCGGCTGGAGCGCATCGGCATGGTCGAGAACCTGATCTCCGAGCACAACATCACCGACCTGGCCGACCTGATGAAGGTGAGTGACCAGCTGCCGCCGGTGCTGATGCGCGAGTACCCCGGCCCCAACGACCTGATGGCCGTGTTCACCCGCCCGGCCCATGCCAGCGAGCTGCAGCCGGCCGACTTCCCCTTCGTGGCCGACGACCTGGCCGTGCTGGCCAGCCTGCTGCGCAACGCGGTGGCGCAGAAGGCGCCGGGCGTGAACGTGCTGCTCTACGGCCCGCCCGGCACCGGCAAGACCGAGCTGGCCAAGGTGGCCGCGCAGGCCGCCGGCCTGACGCTGTACGAGGTGGAATACGCCGACCGAGACGGCCATTCGCTGTCGGGCCGCGACCGATACCGCTCGCTGCAGATCAGCCAGGTGTTCCTCAAGACCAGCCCGCAGGTGGCGCTGCTGTTCGACGAGGTGGAAGACGTGTTTCCGCCGATTTCCACCGACACCGCGCAGCTGATGGCCCGGCTGGACAGCAGCGACGCGCCCAGCGGCAGCGTCAGCGGCAAGGCCTGGGTCAACCAGATCCTGGAAACCAATCCGGTGCCGGTGATCTGGGTCACCAACCGCATCGAGCAGATCGACCCCGCCTTCCGCCGCCGCTTCCAGTACCACCTGGAACTCAAGTCGCCGCCGCCCGGCGCGCGTGAGGCGCTGGTGGCCCGCGCGCTGGCCCAGGTGCCGGTGCGCGAGGGCTTTGCGGCCAAGCTGGCCGAGCGCCGCGGCCTCACCCCGGCGCAGATCCGCACCGCGGTGCGCTTTGCGCAGCTGGCGCAGGCGCCCGATGCCGATGGCGCCGCCATCGAAGCCTTGATCGAGCGCCAGCTGGGCCATTCCGACAAGGCGTTGGGCCATGCAGCCGCGCAGCGGCCGCCGCGGCCGGTGGTCACGCACTACGACCTGTCGCTGCTGAACGTGGAAACGCGCTTTCCGCTGCCGCGCATCATCGAATCGCTGGGCCGTCGCGGCCACGGCACGCTGTGCTTCCATGGCGCGCCGGGCACCGGCAAGACGGCGCTGGCCGAGCACATCGCCCAGTCGCTGCAGCGGCCCTTGATGGTGCGCCAGGCCAGCGACCTGGTGAGCAAGTTCGTCGGCGAGACCGAGCAGAACCTGGCCCGCATGTTCGACGAGGCCCACACCGAAGGCGCGGTGCTGCTGCTGGACGAAGCCGACAGCTTCCTGCGCAGCCGCCAGCGGGCCGAGCGCACCTACGAGGTGACCGAGGTCAACGAGATGCTGCAGGGCATGGAGCGTTTTGCCGGCGTCTTCATCTGCACCACCAACCTGTTCGACGAGCTGGACGAAGCCGCGCTGCGCCGCTTCACCTTCAAGATCCGCTTCAATCCGTTGACGGCGGCGCAGCGGCTGCGCATGTTCGCGGCCGAGGCGCTGGCCGGCGACGAAGCGGCGATGACGGCCGAGCAGCGCAGCCGGCTGGCGCAGCTCGACCAGCTGACGCCCGGCGACTTTGCCGCCGTGCAACGCCAGGTCGAGCTGCTGGGCGACGTGTTCGAGCCCGATGGCTTTCTGGCCCAGCTGGAAAGCGAGCACCGCGCCAAGCCGGTGGTGCGCCAGCGCCGGGGCATGGGCTTCTTCGGCGGCGGGCAAAGGTAACGCCGCTCAAGACCCGCGCCCCGGGGCCGACAACGCCCTGCGGGTGGCCCTTCCACTCGGTGAGCAGCACAACCGAATGGATGTCACTTCGACGGCCCTGCGTTACGACCTCTCGGTCGTGGCGCTGTCCTACCTGATCGCGACGCTGGCGTCCTTCGTCGCCCTGGACCTGGCCCACCGCGTGCGCGGCGGCGACCGGGTCATGGCCCTGGCCTGGTGGTTCGGCGGCTCGCTGGCCATGGGCACCGGCATCTGGTCGATGCACTTCGTGGGCATGCAGGCGCTGCAGCTGCCCATCGACGTGGGCTACGACCTGCACTGGACCGCGGCCTCCTGGCTGGCCGGCGTGCTGTCCTCGGCCATCGCCCTCGGCATCGCCACCCGGGCCCGGCTGCGCTGGCAGACGCTGGGCGGCGGGGCGCTGTCCATCGGCCTGGGCATCTCGGCCATGCACTACATCGGCATGGCCGCCTTGCGCATGGCGCCAGGCATCGAGTGGCACCTGCCCACCGTGGCCGCGTCGGTGGCCGTGGCCATCGTGGCATCGGCCGCGGCGCTGCTGATCTTCTTTTGGCTGCGGCGGCTCACCCGCATGGCGGCGCGCGCCGGGCAGCTGGCGGCGGCGCTGGTCATGGGCGCGGCCATCTGCGGCATGCACTACACCGGCATGGCCGCCGCTTCGTTTCCGGCGGATGCGGTGTGCCTGAGCCTGGACGGCCTGGGCGGCGACGGCCTGGGCATGGTGGTGGCGGTGGCCGCGGCGGTGCTGCTGTCGCTTACCTTGTGCACGTCCATCCTCGATGCGCAGCTGCAGGGGCGGGCGCAAAAGCTCGCGCAATCGCTGCAGGCCGCCAATGAAGAGCTGCACCGACTGGCCTTTCGCGACGCGCTCACCGGCCTGCCCAACCGGCTGCTGTTCGACGACCGGGTGACGCAGGCGGTGGAGCGCCGCCAGCGGCACGGCGGCCGGCTGGCGGTGCTGTTCGTCGACCTGGACGGCTTCAAGCCCATCAACGATTCCTTCGGCCACGGCTTCGGCGACCAGGTGCTGCAGGAGATGGCCCGCCGCCTGGCGGCCACCGCCCGGCCCACCGACACCGTGGCCCGCGTGGGCGGCGACGAGTTCGTGCTGCTGCTGGAATCGGACGTCACCGAAGCGGCCATCGTGCAGCTGGCGCAGCGGCTGATCCAGGCGCTGTCGCAGCCGGTGGCGCTGCAAGACCGCGAGGTCAACCTGTCGTGCTCGGTGGGCATCGCGCTGGACACCGACGGCACCGTGGCCGCCAAGCTGATGGCGCATGCCGATTCGGCCATGTACGCGGCCAAGCGCGCGGGCGGCAGCAGCTTTGCCTTCTTCGAGCCGCACATGGACGCCCATGTGCGCGAGCAGCTGGAGCTGCAGCGCGACCTGCGGCTGGCGCTGGAGCGTGGCGAGCTGGAGCTGCACTACCAGCCCAAGGTTTCGGGCGACGGCCGCACCATCACCGGCGCCGAAGCGCTGGCGCGCTGGCGGCATCCGCAGCGCGGCATGGTGGGGCCGCTGGTGTTCATCCCCATCGCCGAGCGTTTCGGCCTCATCGGCGCGCTGGGCGATTGGGTCATCCGCCAGGCCTGCAGCCAGGTGCGCCAATGGCTGGACCAGGGCCTGCGGGTGCGGGTGGCGCTCAACCTGTCGGTGCACCAGCTGCGGCAGGACGACCTGGTGCAGCGGGTGCAACGGGCTATCGACGAGCACCGCATCGACGCCACGCTGCTCACCTTCGAGATCACCGAATCGGTGGCGATGGAAGACGCCGAAGGCACGCTGCGCACTTTCGAGCGGCTGGCCGCCATCGGCGTGCACCTGTCGATCGACGACTTTGGCACCGGCTACTCCAGCCTGTCGTACCTGCGGCGGCTGCAGGCGCGGCAGCTCAAGATCGACCGCGCCTTCGTGCGCGATCTGGAAACCAACCCGGATGCGCGCGCCATCGTCGAGGCGGTGGTGCGCCTGGCCCATGCGCTGGGCCTGAAGGTGGTGGCCGAAGGGGTGGAAACCGCGGGCCAGCGCGACGTGCTGCATGCGCTGGGCTGCGACGAGCTGCAGGGCTTCTTGTTTGCGCGGCCGATGCAGCCGCACCTGATGGCCTTGTGGGCGCAGGGCGAGGGTCGGCCGGCTGCGCTGGACTTCCGCGAATCGGCCTACGTCGGGGAGGAAGAAGCCGCCTCCCTAGAATCCCGGTCATGAACTACACCCGTGCCGCCCGACTGCCCGAGCTGCTGGCCCAGCGCATCGTCATCATCGATGGCGCCATGGGCACGATGATCCAGCGCTACAAGCTCACGGAAGCCGACTTCCGCAGCGAGCGGCTGAAGGACCATCCCAAGGACCTGAAGGGCAACAACGACCTGCTGGTGCTCACCCGGCCCGACGTGATCCGAGAGATCCACGACCAGTACCTGGCCGCGGGCGCCGACCTGATCGAGACCAACACCTTCGGCGCCACCTCCATTGCGCAGGAAGACTACGGCCTGGAAGGGCTGGCCTACGAGATGAACGTGGCCGCCGCCCG
>NZ_CAXFDV010000712.1:0-3632 GCF_964001545.1 uncultured Aquincola sp. | reverse complement strand
GACTTGTCGACGATGGCCAGGCCCAGGCCGGCGCCGGTGGCGGCGGTGCGGGCGGTGTCGCCGCGGTAGAAGGGCGTGGTCAGTTCGGCCAGCTTCTCGGGTGCCACGCCGCGACCATGGTCGCGCACGCTGGCGGTCACCCAGGGGCCGGCGCGTGAATAGCTGACGTCGATGCGCGTCACCCCGGTGCCTGGCGTCTGGCCGTAGCGGCGCGCATTCTCGAACAGGTTCTGGAACACGCGGCCCAGCTCGGTCTCGTCGGCCATCACCTTGATGTCGATGGCCACGCGCGAGGTGATCTGCAGCGCCGGGTCGCGGAAACCGGCCGACTCGCGGTCGATCAGCATCGCCAGGTGCACCGGCACCAGGCGGGTTTCGCCGGGCCGCGCATAGTCCAGGAACTTGTCGATGATGTTGTCGAGCTGGTCGATGTCCATCGCCATGTTGCGGCGGGCTTCGTCGTCGTTGACGCTCATCTCCGCTTCCAGCCGCAGCCGCGCCAGCGGCGTGCGCAGGTCGTGGCTGATGCCGGCCAGCATGATGGCGCGGTCTTCCTCCACCTTGGCCAGCTCGCGCGCCATTCGGTTGAAGCCCATGTTCACCTCGCGGATCTCGCTGGTCAGGGTGTTCTCGTCCAGCCGTGAATCGAACTCGCCATCGCGGATGCGGCTGGCCGCGAACGACAGCTCGCGCAGCGGCTGGTTGATGCGCCGCGCGATGGCCACCGAGCCCACCAGCGTGGCCAGCAGCGCGATGCCCACCCAGACGAACCAGGTGCCCGGCGTCAGCGGTATCACGCGCGTGGGTTCGGCCTGCAGCCAGTACAGGTCGTTCTCGATGGTGAAGCCCACCCACAGCCCTTCGCGGCCGTTGACCGAGCGGGCCACCAGCGTCTCGGCGCCCAGGCGGCTGTGCAGCTCCTGGCCCACGCGGCGGGTGAAGCGGTCGACCTCGAAGGGCTCCCAGCGGTCGCCCGGCTCGCGCGGCAGCACCCGCAGCGCGTCCTGGTCGTCCATGGTCTTGACGATGGAGGTGCGGCTGATGCTGTCGGAGTAGCGCAGCGCGGCCCGGCTCAGGTTCACCAGCGCGGCGATCTGCTGCGCCGCCTGCACCGCACGCGGCTCGAACTCGAGTGCGCGCAGGGTCTGCACCCACGCGAAGATGCCGCCCGTCAGCAGCAGGGCCAGCAGGACAAAGGTGCGCCAGAAAAGGCTGAGGGCGACATGACGGCTACTCATCGGCCGCGATAATGCCCGCAGTCGATAGACGACCCACCCGAGCCGCACGCCGGGCCGCTCCCAATGGCGGCTCGGCGCCCCCGTGGGGGGCAAGCTGCGCAGCGGCGGGGGCTGACATTACGCTGCACCATCGGGGACGAAGACATAACCCACGCCCCACACCGTCTGGATGTAGCGCGGCTGCGCCGGGTCGGGTTCGATCATCTTGCGCAGGCGGCTGATCTGCACGTCCAGGCTGCGGTCGAAGGGCTCGAACTCGCGGCCGCGGGCCAGCTGGGCCAGCTTGTCGCGGCTCAGCGGCTGGCGCGGGTGACGCACCAGGGCCTTGAGCATCGAGAACTCGCCGGTGGTCAGCGCGATCTGCTCGCCGTCCTTGGTGAGGCGGCGCAGCGACAGGTCGAACTCGAAGGGGCCGAAGGTGACGGTCTGCGCTTCCTTGGCCGGTGCGCCGGGTGCTTCCATCGCCGGGCGGCGGCGCAGCACCGCATGGATGCGGGCCAGCAGCTCGCGCGGGTTGAAGGGCTTGGGCAGGTAGTCGTCGGCGCCCACCTCCAGGCCGACGATGCGGTCCACGTCTTCCACCTTGGCGGTGAGCATGATGATGGGCGTCACGTCGTTGGCGGCGCGCAGACGGCGGCAGATGGAAAGGCCGTCTTCGCCGGGCAGCATCAGGTCGAGCACGATGAGGTCGATCGTCTCGCGGGTGATCACGCGGTTCAGCGCCTTGGCGTCTTCGGCCAGCAGCACCTCGAAACCCTCTTGCGTGAGGTAGCGCCGCAGCAAATCACGAATGCGGGCGTCGTCATCGACCACGACGATGCGATCCGGCCGTGTGTTTGCGGGTGCGTTCATAAGTGGACTCCAAACTTGTAACAGGCGCATTGTGCGCAGAAAGTACCAAGGGTTTACCCTTGTTTTGACCCGTGGTTACAAGTCTTTCGGTAACCAATGAGTCAGCTGTAGGTCAACCCCCAGACGTCTCGGCCTGTTGTTGGCAGGGGCCATGCCCGTCGGACCACCCTGCACGCATGCGGGGGTCCGGCGCTGGCACGCCGATGGCTGAAGAGTCATCACGTTCATTTGCCCAAGGAGCTTCATGAAACTCGAGATCGCCCGTCCTGCCGCCAAGATGCGCGGTTTGGCCTTGCTGGCCGCCACCTGCGGCCTGGCGCTGCAAGCCCATGCGCAGGCCGTGATGCCGGCGCCGCAAGGCGTGCTCAGCCTGAACGCCAGCGCCAGCGTGGAAGTGACCAAGGACCTGTTGTCCATCACCTTCACCGCCAGCCGCGATGGCAACGATGCGGGCACGGTGCAGTCGCAGCTCAAGCAGGCGCTGGACGCCGCGTTGGCCGAGGCGCGCAAGGTGGCCAGGCCGCAGCAGGTGGAAGTGCAGACCGGCAACTTCTCGCTCTACCCGCGCTATGCGCCAAAGGGTGGCATCAACGGCTGGCAGGGCACGGCCGAGCTGGTGGTGCAAGGCCGCGACATGGCGGCCATCTCGCAGCTGGCCGGCCGCATCCAGAGCATGGCCATCGGCCGCGTGGCCTACGGCCTGTCGCGCGAGGCGTCGCAGAAGGTGGAGGCCGAGGTCACGGCCCAGGCCATCCAGCGCTTCCAGGCCCAGGCCGCCGAGATTGCCCGGCAGTTCGGCTACCAGGGCGCCACGGTGCGCGAGGTGAACGTGCAGACCAACGAGCCCGGCATGGTGCCCATGGCCGCCAAGGCCTACATGCGCGCCGCCGCCGCGCCCATGGACGAAGCCTTGCCGGTGGAAGCCGGCAAGGGCACCGTGACCGCCACCGTTAGCGGCACTGTGCAGATGACGCAGATGAAATAACCGGGGTCCCCACGGCGGCCCGGCGGGGCTGACTCACTGCGTTACTGCGCCACCCAGCCGCCATCCACGTTGATGGCGGCGCCGCGCAGGTTGTCGGCCGCGGCCGAGCACATGAAGACCGCCAGGTCGCCCAGTTGCTCGGGCGTGGTGAACTGCAGCGAAGGCTGCTTTTCGCCCAGCAGGTCGCGCTTGGCCTCGTCCACCGAGATGCCTTCGCGCGATGCGCGGTCGTCGATCTGCTTTTGCACCAGCGGCGTGAGCACCCAGCCCGGGCAGATGGCATTGGCGGTGACGCCGGTGGTGGCGGTTTCCAGCGCCAGCGCCTTGGTGAAGCCCAGGATGCCGTGCTTGCTGGCCACGTAGGCCGACTTCTGCGCCGAGGCCACCAGGCCATGCGTGCTGGCCACGTTGATGATGCGGCCCCAGTTGCGTTGCTTCATGCCCAGCAGCGCATGCCGGGTGGTGTGGAAGGCCGAGCTCAGGTTGATCGCGATGATCGCGTCCCACTTTTCGGGCGGAAAGTCTTCCACCAGCGCCACGTGCTGGATGCCGGCGTT
>NZ_CAXFDV010000711.1:0-2602 GCF_964001545.1 uncultured Aquincola sp. | reverse complement strand
GGCGGTGACGATGAGCCGCTACTACGAAGAAGCGCGCCGCTTCGCCGAGATCGTGACCGTGCGCGCGGCCCGGCTGGCCACGCCCATCGTGGTGTCCACCGGCGGCGGCCCTGGCATCATGGAAGCGGGCAACCGCGGCGCCTTCGAGGTGGGCGGCCGCAGCCTGGGGCTGAACATCGTGCTGCCGCACGAACAGGCGCCCAACCCGTACATCACGCCGGAGCTGTGCTTCCAGTTCCACTACTTCGGCCTGCGCAAGATGCACTTCCTGATGCGCAGCGTGGCCATCGTGGCCTTCCCGGGCGGCTTCGGCACGCTGGACGAGATGTTCGAGGCGCTGACGCTGATCCAGACCAGGAAGAGCCGCCGCCGCCCGGTGCTGCTGTTCGGCCGCGACTTCTGGACGCGCCTGATCAACTTCGAGCTGCTGATCGAGACCGGCATGATCTCGCCAGAGGACGTGCACCTGTTCCGCTTCGTCGAGACGGCCGAGGAGGCCTACGAGATCCTGGCGGCCGAGTACGGCCTGGACAGCGACGTGGACAACGGCGACGGCAAGAGCCCGCGCGCCGAGGACTTCTGACCACCCTGGAGTAGATGCCCATGACCCACCTTGTCAGCCTCATCGGCGCGCCAACCGACATCGGCGCCGGCGCCAAGGGCGCGCGCATGGGACCCGAGGCCCTGCGCGTGGCCGACTTCGCGCAGGCGTTGGAAAGCCATGGGCTGCAGGTGGAAGACCGCGGCAACCTGATCGGCCCTTCCAACCCCTGGCTGCCGCCCGACGAGGGCTACCGCCACCTGCACGAGGTGGCCGCCTGGAACCAGCTGGTGCACGACGCGGTGCTGGCCGAGCTGCGCATCGGCCGCATGCCCATCCTGATGGGCGGCGACCACTGCCTGGGGCTGGGCTCCATCAGCGCGGTGGCGCGCCATTGCCGCGAGGTGGGCAAGAAACTGCGGGTGCTGTGGCTGGATGCGCATGCCGACTTCAACACCAACGAGCTCACGCCCAGCGGCAACATCCACGGCATGCCGGTGGCCTGCCTGTGCGGCTACGGCCCGAAGGAGCTGATCGAGATCGGCGGCCATGTGCCGGCCGTCAACCCCAAGTGGATCCGCCAGATCGGCATCCGCAGCGTCGATGCCGGCGAAAAGCGCTTCGTGCACCAGGTGGGGCTGGAGGTGTTCGACATGCGCTACATCGACGAGATGGGCATGCGCCACACCATGGAGCTGGCGCTGGCCACGCTGGACGACAACACCCACCTGCACGTGAGCTTCGACGTCGACTTCATGGACGCCGACATCGCGCCCGGCGTGGGCACCACCGTGCCCGGCGGTCCCACCTACCGCGAGGCGCAGCTGTGCATGGAGATGATCGCCGACACCGGCCGCCTGGGCTCGCTGGACGTGATGGAGATCAACCCCGCGCTGGACGTGCGCAACCGCACCGCGCTGATCGCGGTGGACATGATCGAGAGCCTGTTCGGCAAGAGCACGCTGATGCGCCGCTGACCCTGGCGCCAACCGCCCCGGATGCCCAAGCCGCTGCTGCAGGACACCGCGCTGCGCTACTTCCAGGAGGTGGTGCGCAGCGGCTCGGCCACCGTGGCTTCCGAGCGGCTGCACGTGGCCGCCTCGGCCGTCAGCCGGCAGATCGCAGCGCTGGAACGCACGCTGGGCACCACGCTGTTCGAGCGCCATCCGCGCGGCATGGTGCCCACGCAGGCCGGCGAGATCCTGGCCGCGTATGCCCGCCGCGCCGGGCTGGAAGAAGAACGCGCGCTGCAGGAGATCCAGGCGCTGCAGGGCATGCGCATGGGGCTGGTGCGCATCGCCGCCTCCGAGGCCTTTGCCAACCTGTTTTTGCCGCGGCTGATCGTGGCCTTCCGGCAGCAGCATGAAGGCATCTTCTTCGAGCTGGATGCGCAGCCGCCGGCCGTGGTCACCGCCCAGGTGCGTGAAGGCGTGGTGGACATCGGCCTGCGCTTCAGCCAGGCGCCCGAGGCGGACATCGAGCTGCAGTACAGCCAGAGCGCCCCCGTGCTGGCGCTGATGCGGCCCGACCATCCGCTGGCCGGCGCCGCCGGCATCGAGCTGCGCACGATGAGCGAGCATCCGCTGGCCCTGCCCGGCCCGCAGACCACGCTGCGGCAGATGATCGATGCGGCCTGCGCCCGCCAGCAGATCCGGCTGCGGCCGGCGCTGGTGAGCAACAACATGAGCACGCTGCACAGCTTTGCGATCGAAGGCGGTGGGTTGTCGGTGTCCAGTGGCGTGGCGGTGCGCCAGCTGCGGGCCGAAAACCGCCTGGCCGCGGTGCCGGTGACCGACGCCGGCCTGGACCTGCGGACGTTGGAGGTGCAAACGCTGGCCGGCCGCACGCTGCCGCGGGCGGTGCAGGCCTTCCTGGAGCATCTGAAGCAGCACCTGCCCGAAGTGCTGTAGCGCCGCCCGGGCTGCGCCGCTTTGCGGTGGCAGCAACGCAGCCTTGCCCAATCCGTGTTTGTCCGCGCCGCCCGCCCTTTCTAGGATGCGCGGTCATCCCTTTGTCATGCTCCGCACCATGCGCCTGTCCCGCAAGCTGTTCCTGCGTTCC
>NZ_CAXFDV010000710.1:0-12857 GCF_964001545.1 uncultured Aquincola sp. | reverse complement strand
GTGCCGGCGCCGCTGATGTAGTGGCAGGCCGTGACCTCGGGCAGCAGGCGCAGCGCTTCTTCCAGCACCTTGGTGGCGGCACCGCTGCTGCGTTCGGTGTCCACCCGCACGAAGGCCAGCACGCCCAGGCCGATGCGGCGGCGGTCCAGCTCGGCGCGGTAGCCGGTGATGTAGCCCTGCGCCTCCAGCCACTTCACGCGCCGCCAGGTGGGCGCCGCCGACAGGCCGATGCGTGCCGCCAGCTCGGCGTTGGACAGCCGCGCATCCTGTTGCAGCGCTTCCAGGATGGCGACGTCGTAGCGGTCGAGGTCGGCGCCGTGGCGCTCGGTGTCGGCACCGCCCGCAGCAGCCTCGGCAGTGGCTGGGGTTTTCCCTGATTTGGCGATTCGCGATGGCATTTGATCGTGCAGGCGGTTATCAGAGAAAGGATGTTGCTCAAAACCATGGTAATCGAGCAAACAACGAAAAGACTTCACGGCCGGTGAAATCTACACTGGCAGCAGCCAAGTGCGCGCCCGGTCACGAGCCAGGCACGCGACCCCGCCGAGCCATCGCCACTGGAGTACCCCGCATGAACGCACCCTTGCCCGAGTCGGTCCGCCGCGCCCTGGAAACCGTCAGCCTCGACGACAAGTACGCGCTGGCCAGCGGCCGGGCCTTCATGAGCGGCGTGCAGGCGCTGGTGCGGCTGCCCATGCTGCAGCGCGCCCGCGACCTGGCCGCTGGGCTCAACACCGCGGGCTTCATCAGCGGCTACCGCGGCTCGCCGCTGGGCGGCTACGACCAGGCGCTGTGGGCCGCGCGCAAGCACCTGGCCGACAACCACATCGTGTTCCAGCCCGGTGTGAACGAAGAACTGGGCGCCACCGCGGTGTGGGGCACGCAGCAGCTCGACCTGTTTCCGCAGAGCAAAAAGTTCGACGGCGTCTTCGGCATCTGGTACGGCAAGGGCCCGGGCGTGGACCGCTGCTCCGACGTGTTCAAGCATGCCAACATGGCCGGCACCTCGAAGCACGGTGGCGTGATCGCCATCGCGGGCGACGACCACATCAGCAAGAGCAGCACCGCCCCGCACCAGAGCGACCACATCTTCAAGGCCTGCGGCCTGCCGGTGTTCTTTCCCAGCAGCGTGCAGGACATCCTGGACATGGGCCTGCATGCGTTGGCGATGAGCCGCTTTTCGGGCGTGTGGTCGGGCATGAAGACCATCCAGGAAGTGGTGGAGTCGTCGGCCTCCGTCTCGGTGGACCCCGACCGCGTGCGCATCGTGCTGCCCGAAGACTTCAGCATGCCGCCAGGCGGCCTGCACATCCGCTGGCCCGACGCGCCGCTGGAGCAGGAAGCGCGGCTGATGGACTACAAGTGGTACGCGGCGCTGGCCTACGTGCGGGCCAACAAGCTCAACTACAACGTGATCGCGGGGCCGAACGACCGCTTTGGCCTGATTGCCAGCGGCAAGGCCTACAACGACACCCGTCAGGCGCTGGCCGACCTGGGCCTGGACGACGACGCCTGCCGCGCGCTGGGCGTGCGGCTGCACAAGGTCAACGTGGTGTGGCCGCTGGAAGCCACCATCACCCGCGACTTCGCGCAGGGCCTGCAAGAGATCCTGGTGGTCGAAGAAAAGCGCCAGGTCATCGAATACCAGCTGAAGGAAGAGCTGTACAACTGGCGCGCCGACGTGCGGCCCAACGTGCTGGGCAAGTTCGACGAGCCCGAAGGCGACCTGACGGGCGGCGAATGGGCCATGCCCAACCCCAGCGAAAACTGGCTGCTGCGCGCCAAGGCCGACCTCACGCCTGCCCTCATCGCCAAGGCGATTGCCAAGCGGCTGAAGAAGCTGGGTGTGCCCGCCGACGTGGTGGCGCGCATGGACGCGCGGCTGCGCGAGATCGAGGCCGCCGAGCGCGCCCTGGTGACGGTGAGCGCCGCCGGCGCCAGCGCCGAGCGCGCGCCCTGGTTCTGCTCGGGCTGCCCGCACAACACCAGCACCCGCGTGCCCGAAGGCTCGCGCGCGCTGGCCGGCATCGGCTGCCACTACATGGCCACCTGGATGGACCGCAGCACCGTGACCTTCAGCCAGATGGGTGGCGAAGGCGTGGCCTGGAGCGGCCAGGCGCCGTTCACCACCGATGCGCATGTGTTCGCCAACCTGGGCGACGGCACGTACTTCCACAGCGGGCTGCTGGCCATCCGCCAGAGCATCGCCTCGGGCGTGAACATCACCTACAAGATCCTCTACAACGACGCTGTGGCCATGACCGGCGGCCAGCAGGTGGGTGAGCGGCCGGAGGGCCACTCGGTGCTGCAGATCATGAAGAGCCTGGACGCCGAGGGCGTGGCCAGGACCGTGATCGTCAGCGACGAGCCGCAGAAGTACCAGGGCGTGAGCCTGCTGCCCGGCGTGACGGTGCACCACCGCGACGAGCTGGATGCGATCCAGCGCCAGTTCCGCGAGCTCAAGGGCACCACGGCCATCATCTACGACCAGACCTGCGCCACCGAGAAGCGTCGCCGCCGCAAGCGCGGCAAGCTGGCCACGCCCGACAAGACGGTGGTGATCAACGAGCTGGTGTGCGAGGGCTGCGGCGACTGCAGCGTGCAAAGCAACTGCCTGAGCGTGGAGCCGGTGGACACCGAGTTCGGCCGCAAGCGCCGCATCAACCAGAACAGCTGCAACAAGGACTACTCGTGCCTGAAGGGCTTCTGCCCCAGCTTCGTCACCGTGGAAGGTGGCCAGCTGAAGAAGCCGAAAAAAGAGAAGAAGGGCGACCTGAGCACGCTGCCACCGATCCCCGAGCCCGCGCTGCCGCTGGCCGAGCAGGCCTGGGGCATCGTGGTGGCCGGCGTGGGCGGCACCGGCGTCATCACCATCGGCCAGTTGCTGGGCATGGCCGCGCACCTGGAAGGCAAGGGCGTGGTCACGCAGGATGCAGCCGGCCTGGCGCAAAAGGGCGGCGCCACCTGGAGCCACATCCAGATCGCCAATCGCGCCGAGGCCATCTTCACCACCAAGGTGGACACCGCCAAGGCCGACCTGGTGATCGCCTGCGACCCCATCGTCGGCGCCAACAAGGCCACCATGGCCGTCATCAAGCCGGGGCGCACCTACGTGGCGATGAACACCCATGGCTCGCCCACCGCGGCCTTCGTGCAGAACCCCGACTGGCAGTTCCCGGCCGGCTGCGAGACCACGCTGGCGCAGGCCGTGGGCGCGGGCGGGCTGGGCGCCTTCGATGCCGAAGAGGTATCGGTGCAGTTGCTGGGCGACAGCATCTACACCAACCCGCTGATGCTGGGCTATGCCTGGCAGCAGGGCCGCGTGCCGCTGGGCCATGCCGCACTGATGCGCGCGATGGAGCTCAACAACGTGCAGGTGGACAACAACAAGGCCGCCTTCGAATGGGGCCGCCGCTGCGCCCACGACCTGGCCGCGGTGAAGGCGCTGTTCAAGGCCGCGCAGGTGATCCAGTTCGTCAAGAAGCCGTCGATCGACGAGCTGGTGGCCAAGCGGGTGAGCTTCCTCACCGACTACCAGAACGCGGCTTATGCCGAGCAGTACCGCCGCTTCGTCGACCAGGTGCGGCAGACCGAAAGCCCGTTGGGCGGCACCCGCCTGTCGGAGGCGGTGGCCCGCTACCTGTTCAAGCTGATGGCCTACAAGGACGAGTACGAAGTGGCGCGCCTGCACACGCAGACCGGCTTCGACGAGAAGATCGCCGCGATGTTCGAGGGCGACTACAAGCTGGTGCACCACCTGGCCCCGCCGCTCACCGCCAAGACCAACGAGCGGGGTGAGGGGGTCAAGCGCCCCTTCGGCCCATGGATGCACACCGCCTTCGGCGTGCTCGCCAAGCTGAAGGGCCTGCGCGGCACTGCGTTCGACGTGTTCGGCCGCACCGAGGAGCGCCGCACCGAGCGCGCGCTGATCGAGCAGTACAAGGCCAGCGTGCTGGAACTGCTGCAGGGCCTGAATGCCGAGCGCCTGCCGCTGGCGGTGGAGATCGCCAGCATCCCCGAGCAGATCCGCGGCTACGGCCATGTGAAGGCCCGCCACCTGGCCACCGCCCGCCCGAAGTGGGACGGCCTGATGGCACAGTGGCGCGCCGGCGGCAGCCCGGCTGCACGCCGCGTGGCCTGAACCCTTGACCCGATCCGTTCCTGAAGATGCGTTTGAACCCAACCTTGAATCTGTGCCTGCAAGGCGCCGCCCTGGCCGTGGCGCTGACCCTGCCTGCCGCCGTGCGCGCGCAGGAGCTGGTGGTGCCCATCGGGCTGAGCAGCCCGCTGTCCGGCCCGCAAAGCGGCAACGGCCAGGACAACCTGGCCGGCGCGCAACTGGCCGTCAACGAAGTCAACGCCCGCAAGCTCAGCGTGGGCGGCCGGCCGCTGCGGCTGAAGCTGCAGGCCGAAGACGACCAGGCCGACCCGCGCCAGGGCGTGGCCGTGGCACAGAAGTTCGTCGATGGGGGCGTGAAGTTCGTCGTCGGGCCCTACAACTCGGGCGTGACCATGCCCGCTTCGCGCGTGTACGACCAGGGCGGCGTGGTGGTGGCCACGGTGTCGTCCAACCCCAAGATCACGCAGCAGGGCTTTGCGCGCCTGTTCCGTGTGGGCGCGGCCGACACCGCGCTGGGCGTGAAGATGGCGCTGTACGCGGCCAAGGAACTGAAGCTGCAGCGCGTGGCCGTGATCGACGACCGCAGCGCCTACGGCCAGGGCCTGGCGCAGGAGTTCAGCAACGCGGCCAAGGCCAACGGGCTGCAGGTGGTCAAGAGCGAATACGTCTCGGGCCAGGCCACCGACTTCACGCCGGTGCTCACCAGCATCAAGGCCACGCGGCCCGACGCCATCTTCTTCGGCGGCTACTCGGCCCAGGCGGGCCCGATGGCACGGCAGATGAAGCAGCTGGGCATCACCGCCAAGCTGCTGGGCGGCGACGGCCTGTGCTCCAGCGAAACCGCCAAGCTGGCCGGCGGCGATGCGGTGGGCGAAAACGTCTGGTGCACCCAGGGCGGCGCGATGATCCAAAGAGCTTCCGAAGGCCAGGCCTTCGTGCAGGCCTACCGCGCGGCCAACCACCAGCGTGATCCGCTGACCTATGCCGTCAACTTCTACGACGCGGTGCACCTGATCGCCCAGGCGATGCAGAAGGCCGGCAGCACCGACCCGGCCAAGGTGGCCGAGGCGATGCAAAAGGGCAGCTACAAGGGCGCGGCCGGCACCTACGAGTTCGACAACCAGCGCGACCTCAAGTCGTCGCCGGTGACGGTGTTCACCTTCAAGGGCGGGCAGCCGAGCGCGGTGACGTCGTACTGACCGTGTCTGCCGCCCCCCGCGCCAGCGCCTCGCAGGCGGACTGGATGTCGGGGTGGGCAAACCGGTAGCCGGCGCGCAGGGCCGCAGTCGGCGCCACCGCCTGGCCCTCCAGCAGCAGGCTCATCATCTCGCCCCCCAGCCAGCGCAGCGGCGCTGCCGGCAGGCGCAGGTGCACGCGCTTGCCGTGGGCGGCTGCCATGGCCTGCGCAAATTCCGCCTGGCTCGGGCAGGTCGGGGCCACCGCGTTGACGGCGCCGCTCAGGGCCGGGGTGTGCAGCGCCAGGTGCAGCAGGCCCACGGCATCGTCCAGTTGCAGCCACGGGGCCGGCTGGCGCCCGCTGCCCAGCCGGGTGGCCAGGCCCAGCCGTGCGGCCAGGTTCTGCAGCGGCCAGGCGCCGTCACCCCGGCCCAGCACCACGCCCAGCCGCAGCCGCACCACGCGCAGGCCCAGCGCCTCGGCACGCCGCGCTTCATGTTCCAGCGCCATGCACAGGTCCGAGACGAATTGGCCCGGCCGGGGCGCTGCCGTCTCGTCCAGCGGTGCCTGGCTCTCCCCCCGCATCGAGCCGCCATCGGCCGGCACGCCATAAAAACCGACGGCGGATGCGGCCACCAGCACCTGCGGCCGGTGCTGCAGGCGGCGCATCAGCGCGATCAGCGCCTCGGTCAGGCGGGTGCGGCTGTCGACCAGCTGGCGTCGGCGGGCGGCCGTCCACGGCAGGCCCAGCACACGGGCGCCGGCCAGATGCACGATGGCGTCCAGCCGGGTTTCGGCAGGCAGGGTGTCCAGACGGTCGATCACCGTCACCGCCGGGTCCAGCAGGCCGCGGGCCTGCAGCAGGTCGCGTGAGAGCACGAAGACCCGCACCCCTTCAGCCACCAGCCGAGCCACCAGCGCCCGGCCGACGAAGCCGGTGCCCCCGGTGATGAGCACGCTGCGGGGTCCGACGCCCGTGGCCGCCGGCCGCGCGGGCGGCGGGGCACGGCGGGCAGCGGCCAGCAGGCGGCCGGTGGCGCGCAAGGCCAGCACGTTGCGCAGCGACCAGGCCAGCACCCCGACCGCAAAGGCAGTGAAGACGAAGGAAGTGAGGCCGTGCTGCACGGGCACCAGCGCCGTCGGCAGCCAGGCCCAGCGGGCCAGCAGCGGCAGCATCAGCGCCAGGAAGGCGCCGTACATCGCCGTGAGCACCGTGTGCAGCAGCCGCTCCAGCGGTGGCAGCTTGCGGGTGCGGTCTTCTTCCAGAAAGTCGGCCAGCGTGATGCACAGCTCGGCCAGCAGCAGCGCGCCGAGCAGCCCGGCCCACAGGCCGTGCACCTGCAGCCAGGCCACCACGAGGAACAGCACGCCGTACAGGGCCTCGCGCGCGGCATGCAGCGCCAGTTCGCGGCGCGCACCCATGCGCTGGGGCAGGCGGGCTTCCAGCTCGTGGTGCCATAGGTTGTCGAAGGCGCCGAGCACGGCTTGCGCGGCCAGCACGAGAAACAGCGAGGGGGTCATGGCAGAAGCTCCTGGTCGGTCTGGGTATGCGGCGGGTCGGTGAACACGCCGGTCTGGTGAAACGTGCGCCCCCACCAGGCATGGCGCATTTCCAGCGTGAAGCGGAAGCGGCCCTGTCCCAGGTCCTCATGGGTCACGCGGCAGGTGCCGGGGGTCAGCAGGGCCGGCACGGGCAGGCGCCAGCGGCCCAGCCACCAGTCGTAGCGGCGGCTCTCGAACACCAGCGCGCCGTGCTGCTCGAACACCTCCAGCGCCATGCCCAGGCCGCCATCGGTGCGTTCGATCAAGCGCCCGTCGGGGCCCAGCGCCTTGGTGGAGCGGATCTGCACCGAGCGGCGGCCGGGCAGTTGCAGGCGGCGCGTCCAGCTCACGCCGCCGCGGCCATCGGCCTGCACCTGCACCGTGGCCGGCACCGCGCTGGCCCTGGCGCCGCACAGCGGCGAGCCCAGCAGCGCGGCGCCGGCGGCAAACACGCGGCCGATGGCGGAGCAGCGCATCGTGAGCGTGCCGGGGTAGGTGGCGGGCGCGTGGCCAGCGGCAAAGCGGCGACGCACGGCGGCCGGCAGGCGTTGCCAGGCGGCGGGCCCCAGCAGCGTGGCCAGGTCCAGCGGCGGGGTGGGGCAGGAAAGCCGGGAGGGGGCGTGGGCGGCGGGTGTCATGCACCCTGCATCGCAGGTTCGGGGCCCGCCGCCGCGGCTTCTCTAACCCCTTGATTTGATTGGATTTTGAGTGCCCATCTGTATACTTCGGATACAGACTTTCCAGCCCGGATCGTCAACTGCGTATACAGGCGGAATGGCTTTGACGGTGTTGCACGGCGTGCTGGCGTTTGCGCTGGTCCAGACTTGGTTGCTGGCGGCTTTGCTGGGGGTCTGGGCCCACCGGGTGGCGGGCGCGCGGCTGCTGGTGCTGTTCCTCTTCGGCGTGGGGGTCTGGGTCATCGGCAACGAGCTGCCCAACTGGGCCGGGCCGCAGTGGGAGTGGCTGTCGATCCGGCTGGTGGCGCTGGCGCCGCTGATCTCGGCCGTCTTCGTGCACTTCTGCGTGGTGTTCTGCCGGGCAGGCTGGCCACGCCGGTGGCTGGTGCTGGCCTACGGGCTGGGCGCTGCCACGGCTCTTTATGCCCAGTGGGCGCGGCCGGGTCACCTGATCCACTCGCCACCGTTCGGCTACGTCGCCGTGCCCACCTCGGTCGGCCTGCTGGCCAGCGTGGGCTGGGTGGTGCTGGCGCTGGTGGGGCTGACGGTGCTGGCGCGGGGCTACCTGCGCGCACGTGGGCCGGAGCGTGGCCAGATCGCCGCGGTGGCGGCGTCCTGCGTCTGGGGTGCCTTGTGCATGACGGGCTACCTGATGGCCGCGATGCGTCTGCCCGTCACGCCCTGGCCGCTGTACGGCCTGCCGGCGCATTCGTTGATCCTGGTCTACGGCGTGCTGCGCTACCGGGTGTTCGTGGTCAACGCCTGGGCGCGGCGTGCGCTGGCCTGGGCGCTGCTGCTGGCGCTGGGCCTGGGTGTGGTGGCCCTCACGCCGCTGCTGCCCTTCGAGTCGCGCTGGGTGGGCGGGCTGGCCGTGGCCGCCACCTGCCTGGCATTGAACGGGCCGGTGCGCCGCGTGGCCGAGCGGCTGGTGTTCCCTGGCGGCCAGGTGTCGGCGGCAGACCTGGCAGGCTGGCGCGAAGCGCTGCGGCCGGCCGACAGCGAAGCCGCGCTGGCGGCGCTGGCCAGCGGCCTGATCAGCCGGCGGCTGGGCGTGGCGGTGCCCGTGGCGGTCGGTGACGGCATGCCCGCCCCTTCGCCGGACGCACCCGGCCTGCGCTGCCGGGCCGACAGTGCCACCGGCTGGCACTGTGAGCTGCAGGGATGGGACGCCGCGCCGCCCGGCCCGCGCCAGGTGGCCGAGCTGTTCGGCAGCGTGCTGGCCGAAGCGGCCGAGCGCCTGGCCCAGGCCCAGGCGGGCGCGCAACGCGAGCGCGAGCGACAACTGCAGGCGCGGCTGGCCGAGCTGGGCGCCCTGGCCGCCACCGTGGCCCACGACATCCGCAACCCGCTCAACATCATCTCGATGGCGGTGGCCGGTGCGCCGCCGGACACGCGGCAGGAGGTGTCCACCCAGGTGGGGCGCATCTCGCACTTGGCGGCCGACCTGCTGGACTACGCCAAGCCCTGGCAACTCACGCCCACCCGCTTCGACCTGGCCGAGCGTGTGCGCGGCTGGCTGTTCCGTTGGCCGACGGTGGTGCTGGGCGCCGGGTGGGCGCAGCCGTTGTGGGTCGAGGCGGATGC
This sequence comes from uncultured Aquincola sp., assembly GCF_964001545.1. Taxonomy (NCBI): domain Bacteria; kingdom Pseudomonadati; phylum Pseudomonadota; class Betaproteobacteria; order Burkholderiales; family Sphaerotilaceae; genus Aquincola; species uncultured Aquincola sp. The sequence goes on along the minus strand of NZ_CAXFDV010000710.1, from coordinate 3,758 downwards.
GCGGCGCCTGGAGCAGGCGGTGAGCAACCTGCTGGCCAATGCGGTGAGCGCCGCGGGCGAGGCCCGCCCCGACCGGCCGCCCACGCGCGTGGAGCTGGCCGCAGAGACCGACGAGCGCGGCCTGTGGCTGCACGTGTGCGACGACGGCCCGGGCGTGCCCGCCGAGATCCGCGACCGGCTGTTCGAGCCCTTTGCGTCCCGCAGCCCGGGCGGCACCGGGCTGGGCCTGGCCATCGTCGCCCGCGTGGCGGCGGCCCATGGCGGTTCGGTCGCGCTGACCGAGCGCGCGCCCTGGTCCACCTGTTTCACCCTGCACCTGCCCGCCGGCCTGCCGTCGCGCGCAGTGCCTCTTTCAGGATCGACCGCATGAATGCCAACACCTTGCCGGCGGCTGGCGGCCGCGTGCTGCTGGTGGACGATGAGCCGGCCTTCCAGCGTCTGGGCGGCTCCTTCTTGCGCGGACTGGGCCATGAGGTCAGCGTGGCCGGTGATGCCGAGCAGGCGCTGGTTGAGTTCGAGCGGCAGCGGCCGGAGCTGGTGCTGCTGGACCTGGCGATGCCGCCCACCATGGACCCCGAAGCCGGCCTGGCCCTGATCGCGCGGCTGCCGGGTGTGCCGGTGGTGGTGCTCACCGGCCATGGCGAGCACGGGCTGGCGCTGCGCGCCGCGGAGCTGGGTGCCTGGGACTTTCTCACCAAGCCGATCGATCCCGACATGCTGGGTTTCGTCGTGGCCCGCGCGCTGCGCCAGCATCGGCTGGAAGCCGAGCTGCGGCGGCTGCGGCAACAGGCCGGGGGCGACGAGATGGGGCTGATCGGCCCCAGCGCCGCGATGGCGGCGCTGCGCGCGATGCTGCGCCGTGTGGGGCCCACGTCGGTCAGCGTGCTGGTACTGGGCCCCACCGGCACCGGCAAGGAACTGGCGGCGCGTGCGCTGCACGACTGCAGCCCGCGCGCGGCCGGCCCGTTCATGGCCGTGCACTGCGGTGCCCTGTCGGCCGAACTGCTGGAGAGCGAGCTGTTCGGCCACCTGCGCGGCAGCTTCACCGGCGCCTACCGCGACCAGCCCGGCCTGGTCGAAGCGGCCGACGGCGGCACGCTGTTCCTCGACGAGGTGGGCGAGATGCCACCGGCGATGCAGGTCAAGCTGCTGCGCTTTCTGCAGGAAGGCAGCTTCGTGCCCGTGGGCGGGCGTGTGGTCAAGCGCGCCCAGGTGCGCGTGGTGGCCGCCACCCACCGCGACCTCGAGGCCATGGTGCGTGAAGGCGCATTCCGCGAAGACCTGTTCTACCGCCTCAAGGGGGTGGTGCTGCGCACCCCGGCCCTGGCCGAACGTCCGGCCGACGTGCCGGTGCTGGCCGCGCGTTTCCTGCAACGGGTGGCGCCGCAGGCCGGCCTGAGCGGCGAATCGCTGGCCTGGCTCACGGCGCGCCCCTGGGCCGGCAACGTGCGTGAACTGCGCGCCGTGGTGGAGTCGGCCGGCGCCCTGCTGCTGCCCGGCCAGACCCAGGTGGACGTCGCCCTGCTGCGCTTGGCGGCCGGCGAGTCAGCGGCCGAAGGCGACACCTCCGCCGCCGTCGGCGGGGACGGCGATGCGCCGGGCACGCTGGATGCGGCCATCAACGAGTTGGAGCGCCGACTGATCCGCGATGCCATGGCCGCGGCGCGCGGCAACCAGTCCGAGGCCGCACGGCGGCTCGGCATCTCACGGGTCGGGTTGATCAAGAAGCTGGCGCGGCTGGGCTTGCGCTGAGCGCAAGCCGCCGCTGCGGCTAACCCTTGGCCGCCACCCGCCCGCTGAGGTAAGTCCACACGAAGCTGGCGGCCGCGTAGGCCGTCAGCTCGGCGTGGTCGTAGGGCGGCGACACCTCCACGCAGTCCATGCCCACGAAGGGCAGGTCGGCCAGTTCTTCCAGCAGCGTCATCACCTGCGCGGTGCTCATGCCGGCCGGCTCGGGCGTGCCGGTGCCGGGTGCGAAGGCCGGGTCCAGGCAGTCGATGTCCAGGCTCAGGTACACCGGCGGGTGGCCGGCCGCGGCGATGCGCTGGCGGATGGCGCCCACCACGCCCGCCAGCTGGGCCGGGCTTTCCAGGCCGCGCAGGTCGCGGGCGGTGAAGATCTGGCCGCCCTGGTCGCGCACGTACTCGCGCGCCGCCCGGTCGCCGGCCGAGCGGATGCCCAGCTGCGTGAAGCACTCGGGCACCACCAGGCCTTCCTGAATCGCTTCATACACCCAGGTGCCGTGGCCGCTGGGTTCGCCGAAGTGGTCTTCCCAGGTGTCGCAGTGCGCGTCGAAGTGGATCACCGCCAGCGGCCGGCCCTGCTGCGCCTTCAGCGCCCGCAGGATGGGCAGCGTCACCGAATGGTCGCCGCCCAGCCACACCATGTGGCGCGCGGCCAGCAGCGCCGGCAGCGCCTCGGCCAGCGCGGCGCGCATGGCCACCAGCGAGGTGTTGGGCAGCGCCAGGTCGCCCAGGTCCACCAGCTGGGCGATGGGCGTGGTGCCGAAGTGCGGATGCAGCCCGTCGCACAGCATGTGGCTGGCGGTGCGGATGGCGCGCGGCGCCATGCGGGCCCCCGGCCGGTTGGTGGTGGAGCCATCCCAGGCCAGGCCGGCCACGCCATAGGGCTGCGGCGCCGGCTGGCCGGGCAACGCGGCCGGGCCCTTGAGGAAGCTGCCTTGCGACAGGAAAGCAAAGGCGTGGGCGGCGGGATCGAGGGACATGGCGTGCAGCTCCGAGAATGCGCAGCAAGGGTACGGGACCCGGGAGCGACACGGCATGGCCCGGCGGGCAAGTTCACTGGCACCACCATCCAGCATCGACAGCATGACGACGCCCGGCGCACCGCTGGGCGAGGCGCAGCTGCGGCTGCTGCGCAGCTTCGCCGCGGTGGCGGCGGCGGGCGGCCTGTCGCCGGCGGCGGTGGAGCTGCAGCTCGACCTGTCCACCGTCAGCAAGCAGCTGCGCGAGCTGGAAGCGCTGCTGGGCGTGACGCTGGCACGGCGCGGCCGTGGCGGCTTCCAGCTCACGGAGGACGGTCAGCGCCTGCAGGCGTTGACGCGCCGGCTCTTCGGCGCGATGCGCGCTTTCGGCGACGACCTGGCGGCCTTCAGCGGCGCGGCGGCAGCCCCGGTGCTGCGCCTGGGCCTGGTGGACGCGCTGATCACCGAAGGCCGGGTGCCCGCGCTGCTGGCCCGCTGCGCGCAGTTGGTACCAGGGTTGCAGTGGCAGCTGGCCGCCCGCCGGCCGCTGGAGATCGAGCGAGAACTGCTGGCCGGCACGCTGGACGCCGGCATCGTGGCCACCCGCGCCGCGCCGGCCGGGCTGGAGCAGCACCGGTTGTACGAAGAGGCCAACAGCCTGTGGGTGGCGCCCGGCCATCCCTGGCATGCCCGGGCCGGCGATGAAGCCGCGGCGCTGCGGCTGGAAGACGCCGCGCTGGTGACCGACCCCTACGTGGACGCGCTGCCGCCCGCGCTGCTGCCGGTGCCGCCCATGGCGGGCAGCGCGCGGGCCGACAGCCTGGAAGGCGTGGCGCTGCTGGTGCTCACCGGCCGCCATGCGGGTTTTCTGCCCGACCACTACGTGGCCGGCACCGCGGCGCTGCAGGGGCTGCGGCGGGTACAGCCGGCGCGTTATGCGCACCGGCAAGGCATCGTGCTGATCTGCCGCCGCGGCAAGGCCTCACCGGCCTTGCGGCGGCTGATCCGCGCGCTGGCGGCACCGGGCGCCGGGGCGTAGCGGCGCGGGGCATCG
>NZ_CAXFDV010000709.1:0-3184 GCF_964001545.1 uncultured Aquincola sp. | reverse complement strand
GCTGGACCGTGGCATCGCCACCATCCGCAAGAACTACGAAGCGCAGGTCAAGAAGGGCAAGCTCAAGCAGGACAAGTACGAGCAGCGCATGGCCCTGCTGAGCACCACGCTGGACTACGCGGACATCCAGAACGCCGACCTGGTGATCGAGGCGGTGTTCGAGGAACTGGGCGTCAAGGAGAAGGTGTTCACCACGCTCGACGAGGTGATGAAGCCCGGTGCCATCCTGGCCTCCAACACCTCCACGCTCGACGTCGACAAGATCGCCAGCTTCACCAAGCGCCCGCAGGACGTGGTGGGCATGCACTTCTTCAGCCCGGCCAACGTGATGAAGCTGCTGGAGGTGGTGCGTGGCGCCAAGACCGGCAAGGACGTGCTGGCCACGGTGATGTCGCTGGCCAAGAAGATCAAGAAGACGGCCGTGGTCAGCGGTGTGTGCGACGGCTTCATCGGCAACCGCATGATCGAGCAGTACAGCCGCCAGGCCGGCTTCCTGCTGGAAGAAGGCGCCACGCCGCAGCAGGTGGACAAGGCGGTCGAGAAGTTCGGCTTTGCGATGGGCCCGTTCCGCATGGGCGACCTGGCCGGCAACGACATCGGCTGGGCCATCCGCAAGCGCCGCTACCAGGAAAAGCCCGACATGCGCTACAGCAAGACGGCCGACCTGCTGTGCGAGATGGGCCGCTACGGCCAGAAGACCGGCGCCGGCTGGTACGACTACGTGCCCGGCAAGCGCGACGCCATCCCGTCGGCGGCGGTCAACGAGATGATCGAGAAGCACCGTGCCGAGCTGGGCATCACGCCGCGCAAGATCAGCGACGAAGAGATCGTGCACCGGCTGGTGTATTCGCTGGTGAATGAAGGCGCCAAGATCGTGGAAGAGGGCATCGCCAGCAAGGCCAGCGACGTGGACATGGTCTACCTCACCGGCTATGGCTTCCCGCTGCATCGCGGTGGCCCGATGAACTATGCCGACACCCAGGGCCTGTTCAACGTGGTGCAGACGATGAAGCGCTTTGCACAGAACCCGCACGACGACGCCGGCTTCTGGGAACCCGCGCCGCTGCTGGCCCGCCTGGCGGCCGAAGGCAAGAGCTTCAACTGAACACGACGGGGAGAACCACATGACTTCCGCACTGATCGTCTCCACCGCCCGCACGCCCCTGGCCAAGAGCTGGAAGGGTGGCTTCAACATGACCCATGGCGCCACGCTGGGCGGCCATGCGGTGGCCGCCGCGGTGCAGCGCGCCGGCATAGCCCCCGAGCTGATCGAAGACGTGCTGATGGGCTGCGCCAACCCCGAAGGGGCCACCGGCGCCAACATCGCGCGCCAGATCGCGCTGCGCGCCGGCCTGCCGCTGACGGTGGCCGGCGTCACCATCAACCGCTTCTGCTCCAGCGGCCTGCAAACCATCGCCATGGCCTCGCAGCGCGTGATCGCCGGTGAGGCCGATGCCTACGTCGCCGGTGGCGTGGAAAGCATCTCCTGCGTGCAGCAGGAGATGAACACCCACATGCTGACCGAGCGTTGGCTCACCGAGAACAAGCCGGCCATCTACATGTCGATGCTGGAAACCGCCGAGACGGTGGCCAAGCGCTACGGCATTCCCAAGCAGCGCATGGACGAGTACGGCGCCGCCAGCCAGCAAAAGGCCGCCGCGGCGCGCGAGGCCGGCCTGTTTGATGCCGAGATCGCGCCCATCACCGTCACCGCCGGCGTGGCCGATCCGGTGATGGGCCTGGTGGCCCGCCAGGTCACCGTGAGTGCCGACGAAGGCATCCGCCCCGGCACCACACTGGAAGCGGTGCAGGGCATCCGCAGCGCGCTGCCGGGTGGCGTCATCACCGCCGGCAATGCCAGCCAGTTCAGCGACGGCGCGGGTGCCTGCGTGGTGGTCAGCGAAAAGCTGGCCGAGCAGCAGGGCCTGAAGCCGCTGGGCCGCTTCCTGGGCTTTGCGGTGGCCGGCTGCGAGCCCGACGAGATGGGCATCGGCCCGGTGTACGCCGTGCCCAAGGTGCTGGCCCGCCTGGGCCTGACGGTGGACGACATCGACCTCTGGGAGCTGAACGAAGCCTTTGCGGTGCAGGTGCTGTACTGCGCCGACAAGCTGGGCATTCCGATGGACCGCCTCAACGTCAACGGCGGCGCCATCGCGCTGGGCCACCCTTATGGCGTGAGCGGCCAGCGCCTGACCGGCCATGCGCTGATCGAAGGCAAGCGCCGCGGCGCCAAGAAGGTGTGCGTGACCATGTGCATCGGCGGCGGCATGGGCGCGGCCGGCATCTTCGAAGTGCTTTGAGTTCGGGGACCCGGTGAAGACCTACCGCGACACGCTCGACTTCCTGCTGCAGCACTGGCTGCAGCTGGATGCGCTGTACACCCGTGAGCACTTTGCCGACCACTCGGCCGAGACGGTGACCTCGGTGCTCGACACCTGCGAGCGGCTGGCGCGCGAGAAGTTCGCGCCCTTCAACCGCCTGGCCGACACCGAGGAACCCCACTTCGACGGCGAGCGGGTGCACCTGCCCCAGGCCACGCACCAGGCCGCGCTGGCCTATGCCGAAAGCGGCATGATCGCCGCCGCCCAGCCCTACGAAGTCGGCGGCATGCAGCTGCCCTTCGTGGTGCAGCTGGCCGCGGCCGGCTTCTTCAAGCTGGGCAGCGTGGCGATGAGCGCCTACGGCATGCTCACCGCCGGCAATGCCAACCTGCTGATGGCGCACGGCACGCCCACCCAGCGCGAGGTGTTCGCCAAGAACGAATTCGCCGGCCGCTGGTTCGGCACCATGTGCCTGAGCGAGCCGCAGGCCGGCTCCAGCCTGAGCGACATCGTCACCCGCGCGCAGCCCGATGGCGAAGGCTTCGAGCAAGACCCGCTGGGGCCGCGTTACCGGCTCACCGGCAACAAGATGTGGATCTCGGGCGGTGAGCACGAGATCACCGAGAACATCGTGCACCTGGTGCTGGCCAAGATCCCTGGCCCCGACGGCAAGTTGCCGGCCGGCACCCGTGGCATTTCCCTTTTTATCGTGCCCAAGCGGCTGGTCGACCCCCAAGGCCAGCTGACCGGCGAGCGCAACGACGTTGTGCTGGCCGGCCTGAACCACAAGCTCGGGTATAGAGGCACGACCAACACCTTGCTCAACTTCGGTGAGGGCAAGCACCAGCCCGGCGGCCGGGCCG
>NZ_CAXFDV010000708.1:0-3184 GCF_964001545.1 uncultured Aquincola sp. | reverse complement strand
GAAGCCGGCGCCGCGGTGCTCAAGGCCATCGAAGACGTGCTGCAGGACGGCCCCCGCACGCCCGACCTGGGCGGCAAGGCCACCACGGCCGACGTGGGCAAGGCGATTGCGGAGGCGGTGAGGAACGGTTGATCCGCCCAGCGGCGCTGGCGCCTCAGGGGCCCTTGCGGCCCGTCACCGGCCCGGGGCTGAGGCGGTCCGCCATGCGGGTTTGCCAACCAGGACCGGTGGCGCGCCAGCGGTCGATCACGTCCGCCGGCAGACGCAGCGTGATCAGCTTGCGAGGGTTGTCTGAGCGTGGGCGACCACCCCTGTTGACCACGGCTCGCGCCAGCATCTCATCGGTCAGCTCTGGCAGCTCTTCGTACTCGGAAGCTTGCACGGCATGCTCGTCAAGCTTCGCCAGGTTCGACTTGAAAGTGGGCGGCAAGGCGCGCTTGTTCGCGGTCATTGGCTTTCCTCATGCTGAACACGTGGCGGGTGAAACCGCGCGGGGTGTAGCCGATCACCACCAGCCGGCCAGCCAAGTGGCCGTAGCAGATGAAGCGGCGCTCTCCGTACGCTTTGCGCGTGTCCTCCACTTCGACGGTGATGCCCTCAAAAACTGCCTTGGCGTCTTCGAAGTCCAGCCCGCGGTCTGCCAGAGTGCGTAGCCGCTTCGACGGGTCGAAGGTCACGCGCATCCGGTTAGTGTAACTACGCTAACCGGATGCCCGCAAGCGGCAAGCGGCAAGCGGCAAGCGGCTGGCGGCTGGCGGCTACAAGCGCCCCACGCACCCCGGCGCACCGCAGCGGCATTCCAGCTTGCCTTCGTGGTGCGTCTCGCCGTAGTTCACCGTCACCTCGTCGCCCACGGCGATGGGCTTGACGGCGTAGAACTCGATGCGGCCGTCGCGGATGACCAGCCGCGCGTTGGGCTGGCACGAGTGGTTGGTGAAGCGCATCGGGTCGGTGCTCCTGGAGGCGTCGATCGCCGTCTTGTGCGACACCTCCACGATCATGATGCGCTGCTGGCCCTCGGCACGGCGGCGGGCCTCGGCCACGCTGATGGCCTCGCCGCGGATCTCGCCGATCTTCAGCCGCGGCGGAATGGGCTCGGCCGCGAAGCAGCCGAAGCCGTCGATGCGGCTGCGCGCCACGCGCACGTCGAACTTCTGGTAGGGCGGGCGTTCGGCCAGCGGCATCGTGCGGCCCTTACAGCAGGCCGGTCTCGGCGGCGTGCTGCGGCAGCTGCACCACCGGCAACGGCTGCCAGCCCTTTTGCCGGTGCTCGGCCACCACGTTGGTGTAGATGCCGCCGCGCACGTACCACTTGGCGGTGATGCGCACGAAGCGCGGATCGCTGGCCTTCACGATGTCGTCCAGGATGGTGTTGGTCACCTTCTCGTGGAACGCGCCTTCGTTGCGGTAGCTCCAGAAATACATCTTCAGGCTCTTGAGCTCGATGCACAGCTGGTCCGCGATCATGTCGATCGTGAAGTGCGCGAAGTCGGGCTGGCCGGTCAGCGGGCAGTGGCAGGTGAACTCGGGCACCTGGAACTGGATGACGTAGTCGCGCTCGGGCGCCGGGTTGGGGAACACATGCAGTTCCTTGCTCGGGGCGCTGGGCGGGTTGGGCGGCATCTGGCGCTCGGGCGCGCCGGTGTGGGCGGTGACCTCGGCGACGGCGGCGGACTTGGATTTCTTGGCGTTCTTGGCCATGGCAGCGGGTGGCGGCGCTGCGCGCGCCGCGGGTGCAACAAGGGGTAGCGCGCCCGGGAAAGCCCCGGAAGCAAAGGGGCGCGATGGTATCATCCAGCCGCTTTCTTGCCCCCGAGCAAGGGCAAAAAAACCTTCTGAATCAACACCTTGGCGCGCTCCAGGGGCACGCGCTCATGCGGCTCAACCAGATCAAGCTCTCGGGCTTCAAGTCCTTCGCCGAACCCACCACCTTCCAGTTGCCCGGCCAGTTGGTCGGCGTCGTCGGGCCCAATGGCTGCGGCAAGTCCAACATCATGGATGCGGTGCGCTGGGTGCTCGGCGAAAGCAAGGCCAGCGAGCTGCGCGGCGAGTCGATGCAGGACGTCATCTTCAATGGCTCGGGCAACCGCAAGCCGGCCAGCCGCGCCAGCGTGGAGCTGGTGTTCAGCAACGAAGACGCCCGCGCCGGTGGCCAGTGGAACCAGTTCGCCGAGATCGCCGTCAAGCGGGTGCTGACGCGCGACGGCACCAGCAGCTACTACATCAACAACCAGCCGGTGCGCCGCCGCGACGTGCAGGACGTGTTCCTGGGCACCGGCCTGGGCCCGCGGGCCTACGCCATCATCGGCCAGGGCACCATCAGCCGCATCATCGAGAGCAAGCCCGAAGAGCTGCGCATGTTCCTCGAAGAGGCGGCCGGCGTCAGCAAGTACAAGGAACGCCGGCGCGAGACCGAGAACCGGCTGAAGGACACGCGCGAGAACCTCACGCGGGTGGAAGACATTCTGCGCGAGCTGAACGCCAACCTCGAGAAGCTGGAAAAGCAGGCCGAGGTGGCCACCCAGTACCACGGCCTGCAGGAGCGCGGCACGCTGCGCCTGCACCAGCTGTGGTTCCTGAAGCACCGCGACGCCGCCACCGAGGAGCAGCGCATCAAGACTGCGGTGGCCGAGGCCACCAACGCGCTGGAAGCGCGCCTGGCCGAGCTGCGCCACCTGGAAGCCGGGCTGGAAACCATCCGCCAGGCCCACTACGCCGCCAGCGACAACCTGCACACCGCGCAGGGCGCGCTGGCCGAGGCTTCGCTGGAAGTCAGCCGCCTGGAAGAGCGCATCCGCTACGTGGTCGAGGGCCGCAACCGCGCCCAGCAGCGCCTGGCCGGGCTGCAGACCCAGATCGCGCAATGGGCCGAGCGCGGCGCCCAGGCCGAGGCCGAGCTGGAGACCATCGCCGAGCAGATCGCCGCCGCCGACGAACAGGCTGAGGTGCTGGCCGCCCAGGCCGAAGAACAGGCCGGCAGCCTGCCCACGCTGGAAGACGCGGTGCGCGCCGCCCAGGCCCGCGCCAACGAGCAGCGCGGCCAGGTGACGCAGGTGCAGCAGCAGATCCAGCTGCTGGCCGCCGACAGCCGCAACATCGAGGAGCAGACGCGCGCGCTGCGCGGCCGGCGCGAGCGCCTGGCCGCCGAGCGCCAGGGCCTGGCCGCGCCCGATGCCGGCCGGCT
>NZ_CAXFDV010000707.1:0-12304 GCF_964001545.1 uncultured Aquincola sp. | reverse complement strand
CCCGCCCGACATCGAGACCCGCCTGCGCTTTGCGCGCGAGCAGGCGCTGCAGCGCGCCCGCGTGGTGCGCCAGGCCGCCCAGGTGGCCGAGCCGGTGGTGGCCATGGGCCACGGCGGCGCCGCCGCGCTGCGCCTGGGCCGCGGCGCGCGCCCCGGTGGCAGCTGGTGGCTGCGGCTGGGCTCGGCGCTGCCCGTGGTGGTGCTGGCCGGCGGCCTGCTGCTGATCCACGACTGGCAAAGCCGATCGCAGATCGAAGCCGCGGCGGACATCGACACCGCGCTGCTCACCGACAGCGTGCCGCCCGATGCCTACAGCGACCCCGGCTTCGCTGAATTCCTGAAGTCGCCGGCCGAATGACGCCCCACGCCACGCCCTGCGGCGGCCTGGCGGCGGCCGCGCGCGGCCTGCTGCTGGCGCTGCTGTGCGCCGCGGGGCTGGCCAGCGCGCAGCCTACGGCCAGCGGCACCAGCTGGAAGCAGCTCACGCCTGCGCAGCGCAGCGCGCTGGCACCGCTGGAGCGCGACTGGTCGGCGCTGGAGCCGCGCCGGCAGGAAAAGTGGCTGGAAATCGCCGCCCGCTTTCCCAACATGCCCGCCGACGAGCGCGCCCGCATGCAGGACCGCATGGCCGAATGGGCCAAGCTCTCGCCCAAGGAGCGTGGCCAGGCACGCGTCAACTTCCAGGAAGCCCGGCAGCTGAGCGCTGAAGAACGCAAGGCCCGCTGGGAGAGCTACCAGGCCCTGCCCGAAGACGAAAAGCGCAAGCTGGCCGAGCGTGCCCGCCCGCCGCGCAACGACCGCGACACGCCGGTCAAGCCGGCTTCGCCCGTCAACCGGGACGGCAGCAAGTCCAACATCGTGCAGCTGCCGGCTGCGCCCACCACGGTGCGGCCGGTGGCGCCCACGGTGGTGCAAACCGGGCCGGGCGCCACCACCACGCTGCTGTCGCGGCCCGCGCCCAAGCCGCCGCTGCACCAGCAGGCCGGCGTGCCCAAGATCGCCGCCACCCCGGCCTTCGTCGATTCCGCCACCCTGCTGCCCAAGCGCGGAGCCCAGGGCGCAGCCGTGGTGCCGCCGGCGCCCGCCAAAAAGCCGTCCGAGCCCCGGGCGGCGGAAGCGCCCGCCAGCCCCGCCGCCTCTGCACCCGAAAGCCCCGAGTCCTGATGTCGGTGGAGCTTCCTTCGCAGGTCGACGTGCCCGGCATCTGGCGCCGGCTGGCCTGTTTCCTTTATGAAGGCGTGCTGCTGTTCGGCGTGGTGATGATCGCCGGCTACCTCTACAGCGCCCTCACCCAGCAACGCAATGCGCTCGAAGGCCGGCATGGCCTGATGGCCTTCCTGTTCCTGGTGCTCACGGTGTACTTCGTCTGGTTCTGGTCGCACGGCGGCCAGACGGTGGCGATGAAGGCCTGGCATGTGCGCGTGCTGCGCACCGACGGCCAGCCGCTGTCGCAAGGCCAGGCGCTGGCCCGCTCGCTGCTGGCCTGGATCTGGTTCCTGCCCGCCACCGCCACCGCGTGGCTGGCCGGTCTGCACAGCCTGGGCGCCATCACGGCGCTGCTGGTGGTGGGTGTGCTCACCTACGCCGCGCTGGCGCGGCTGCACCCCAGGCGCCAGTTCCTGCACGACGCCCTGTGCGGCACCCAGCTGGTGACCTGGCGGCCCGTGCGCCGGCGCCGCGAGGCAGCGGTGTGAACCCGCATGATCGCGGCATGACCGCACCCAACCCGTACAAGGGCCGCACCGGGCTCGACCGCATCGTGCGGGCTGCCGGCCACTCGGCCGACGGCTTGCGCGCCGCCTACACCGGCGAAAGCGCCTTCCGCCAGGAGGTGTGGCTGGCGGTGATCCTGGTGCCGGCCGCCTTCTGGCTGGGGCGCAGCTGGGTCGAGGTGGCGCTGCTGGCCGGCAGCGTGCTGCTGGTGATGGTGGTGGAGCTGCTCAACTCCGCGGTGGAAGCGGTGGTCGACCGCGTTTCGCTGGAGCGGCATGAGCTGTCCAAGCGCGCCAAGGACATCGGCAGCGCGGCGGTGCTGATGGCGTTGCTGCTGTGCGGCGGCATCTGGTGCGGGGCGCTGTGGCACCGCTTCGCAGGAGCTTGACGATGGCCTGGTCGGTGGCGGTGTACTGCGGCTCGCGCATGGGCGATTCGCCCCTTTTTGTGCAGGCGGCCCGGCAGGTGGGTGAACTCATCGCCCGCAGCGGCGGCCGCCTGGTGTACGGCGGCGGCAAGGTGGGCCTGATGGGCGCGGTGGCCGATGCGGCGCTGGGCGCCGGCGGCCCCGTGCTGGGCGTGATTCCGCAGGCGCTGATGGACCGCGAGGTGGGCCACCACGGCATCACCGAGCTGCAGGTGGTGAACACCATGCACGAGCGCAAGCTGGCCATGGCCGAGGCGTCCGACGCCTTCCTGGCTTTGCCCGGCGGCATCGGCACGCTGGAAGAGCTGTACGAGATGTGGTCGTGGCAGCAGCTGGGCTACCACGACAAGCCGGTGGCGCTGCTCAACGTCGATGGCTTCTACGACGCGCTGCTCGATTTCACGCGCACCAGCCACCAGCGCGGCCTGATGTCGCAAGCGCAGTTCGAGGCGCTGATGGTGGACACCGACGCGCCGCGCCTGCTGCAGCGGCTGCAACAGGCCGCCGCCCGCGCTACCGGCCCGGACGACTACACAAGCGCTTAAATAGCGGATTCGTCGGTCTCGCCAGTGCGGATGCGCACCACCTGGTCGATCGGCGAGACGAAGATCTTGCCGTCGCCGATCTTGCCGGTCTTGGCGGCCTTGACGATGGCCTCGATGCAGCGGTCCACGTCGTCGTCCTTGACCACCACTTCCACTTTCACCTTGGGCAGGAAGTCGACCACGTACTCGGCGCCACGGTAGAGCTCGGTGTGGCCCTTCTGGCGGCCGAAGCCCTTGACCTCGACCACGGTCAGGCCCGACACGCCCACTTCGGCCAGCGCCTCCCGCACTTCTTCCAGTTTGAAGGGCTTGATGACGGCGGTGATCTGTTTCATGGCGGGCTCCGAAAATGCGTCAAATTGCATTGATTTAAGCACGGAAGCCCCCGGACCTGGGGGATGCCGCGACAGCGTCCCGGCCTCGCGGCGGGTCACCCGGGCCGGGCCCGGCCACAGGCGATGATCAGGGGGTGAAAGCGCATGACAAGCCCCTGGCCGACCCGGTGATCCGGGTGCACGACGACCCCGCCGCCCTCGATGCCGACGCCTGGAACGCCCTGCTGGCAGCCCAGCCCTCGCCCACGCCCTTCCTGCGGCATGAATACCTGCTGGCCATGCACCGCTCGGGCAGCGCCGTGGCCGCCACCGGCTGGTCGCCGGCCTTCCTGACGGTGGAGCAGGACGGCCAGTTGCGCGGCGCCTGCGCGCTGTACCTCAAGAGCCATTCGTACGGCGAGTACGTCTTCGACTGGGCCTGGGCCGATGCCTACGAGCGCCATGGCCTGGCCTACTACCCCAAGCTGCTGGGCGCGGTGCCGTTCACGCCGGTGCCCGGCACCCGGCTGCTGGCGGCCGACGAAGCCGCCCGCACGCTGCTGGTGCAGGCGATCGGCGCCTTTGCGCGGCAGGCGCAGCTGTCGTCGGCGCACCTGCTGTTCGTGGACGAAGCCGACCGCGCCGCCTTCGAGCGCGCCGGCTGGCTGATGCGCGAGGGCGTGCAGTTCCATTGGACGGCGCCGGCGGGCCAGCCGTGGGGCAGCTTCGAGGATTTCTTGTCCAGCCTGCAGCGCGAAAAGCGCAAGAAGATACAGCAGGAGCGGCGCAAGGTGCAGGAGGCCGGGGTGAGCTTCAGCGTGCACCAGGGCAGCGAGATCGACGAGGGGCTGTGGGACTTCTTCCACCGCTGCTACACCCTCACCTACCGGGCGCACCACTCCAAGCCGTACCTGAAGCGCGCGTTTTTCGCCGAGATGGCGCAGCACCTGCCGCAGCACTGGCTGATGTTCGTGGCCTGGCAGGGCGAAGGCGCGCAGCGCGAGCGCATCGGCGCTTCGTTGATCGCGCTCGACCCTGAGCGCCGGGTGGCCTATGGGCGCTACTGGGGCAGCACCGAGTACGTGCCCTGCCTGCACTTCGAGGCCTGCTACTACCAGCCGTTGGCCTGGTGCATTGCGCAGGGCTACCGGCGCTTTGAAGGCGGGGCGCAGGGCGAGCACAAGATGGCCCGCGGCCTGCTGCCGGTGAAAACGGCGTCAGCCCACTGGCTGGCCGACCCACGCTTTGCGTCGGCGGTGGCCGACTTCCTGGCGCAGGAAGGCGCCGGCATCGGCGCCTATGTGGACGAGCTGAAGGAGCGCAACCCCTTCAAGCCCGGCGCTGCTTAGGCCTGGGCCTTCTTGTACGCCTCGATGCCCGAGCGGATCTCTTCCTTGGCGGCTTCGGGGCCTTCCCAGCCTTGCACCTTGACCCACTTGCCGGCTTCCAGGTCCTTGTAGTGCTCGAAGAAGTGCTGGATGGCCTTCAGGCGCATCTGGTTGATGTCTTCGGGCTTTTGCCAGTGGGTGTAGATCGGCAGCACCTTGTCGATGGGCACGGCCAGCAGCTTGGCGTCGCCACCGGCCTCGTCTTCCATCTTCAGCACGCCGATGGGGCGGCAGGTGACCACCACGCCGGGCGACAGCGGGAACGGGGTGATGACCAGCACGTCCACCGGGTCGCCGTCGTCCGACAGCGTCTGCGGCACGTAGCCGTAGTTGCACGGGTAGTGCATCGCGGTGGTCATGAAGCGGTCGACGAACAGCGCGCCGCTCTCCTTGTCCACTTCGTACTTGATCGGGTCGGCGTTCATCGGGATCTCGATGATCACGTTGAACTGCTCGGGGGCGTTCTTGCCGGGGCTGACTTTTTCGAGGCTCATGCTGTTTTCTCGAGGGCTTGGAAGGAAGGTGCGCGATTCTATGGGCCGTGTTTTTCGCCGCCCTGACAGCGCCCGGCATCACAAGGAAAACACCATGCAAAGCGTGCATGACCATCCCGTAGCATGGTCCGGCACCGCCAGCCAGCCGCCCCACAAGGCGCGCGTAACAAGACAAGACTGGCACTCGATCCGCACCAAGTGACCCACTGGAAGAGGAGAGAACCGATGTCGAACCCCATGGCGCTGTATGCAGCGCTGGCTTGCGGCCTGGCCGCTGTCGTCTACGGCTTCGTGCAGCGAAGCTGGATCCTGCGGCAGGACGCCGGCAATGCGCGCATGCAGGAAATATCGGCCGCCATCCAGCAGGGTGCGGCGGCCTACCTGGCGCGGCAGTACCGCACCATCGCCATCGTCGGCGTCGTGCTCGCCATCCTGATGGGCGTGTTCCTCGACCTCACCACGGCCATCGGCTTCGTGGTGGGCGCGGTGCTCTCGGGCGCCTGCGGCTTCATCGGCATGAACGTTTCGGTGCGTGCCAACGTGCGCACCGCGCAGGCAGCCACGCGCGGCATCGGCCCGGCACTGGATGTCGCCTTCAAGGGCGGCGCCATCACCGGCATGCTGGTGGTGGGCCTGGGGCTGCTGGGCGTGACGCTGTTCTTCTGGTTCGTGGCCGGCCATGCTTCGGCCACCGACGGCAAGGCGCTGTCGGCCGCGCTCAAGCCGATGCTGGGGCTGGCCTTCGGCTCGTCGCTCATCTCCATCTTCGCGCGGCTGGGCGGCGGCATCTTCACCAAGGGCGCCGACGTGGGCGCCGACCTGGTGGGCAAGGTGGAAGCCGGCATCCCCGAGGACGACCCGCGCAACCCGGCCGTGATCGCCGACAACGTGGGCGACAACGTGGGCGATTGCGCCGGCATGGCGGCCGACCTGTTCGAGACCTATGCGGTGACGCTGATCGCCACCATGGCGCTGGGCGCGCTGATGGTCACCGCGGCCCCGATGGCCGCGGTCTTGTATCCGCTGGTGCTGGGCGGGGTGTCCATCATCGCCTCCATCATGGGCTGCTTGTTCGTCAAGGCCAGCCCGGGCATGAAGAACGTGATGCCGGCGCTGTACAAGGGGCTGATCGTCGCGGGCGTGCTGTCGCTCATCGCCTTCTGGTTCGTCACCGGCGCGGTGATGCCGGCCGATGCGCTGGGCGCCAACACGCACCTGCGCCTGTTCGGCACCTGCGTGGTGGGCCTGCTGCTCACCGCCGTGCTGGTGTGGGTGACCGAGTACTACACCGGCACCCAGTACAAGCCGGTGCAGCACGTGGCCCAGGCCAGCACCACCGGCCATGGCACCAACATCATCGCGGGGCTGGGCGTGTCGATGCGCTCGACCGCCTGGCCGGTGATCTTCGTGTGCATCGCGATCTTGGCGGCCTATGCGATGGCGGGCCTGTACGGCATCGCGGTGGCGGCCACCTCCATGCTCAGCATGGCCGGCATCGTGGTGGCGCTCGATGCCTACGGCCCCATCACCGACAACGCCGGCGGCATTGCCGAGATGAGCGAGCTGCCCGACAGCGTGCGCGCCGTCACCGACCCGCTGGACGCGGTGGGCAACACCACCAAGGCCGTGACCAAGGGCTATGCCATCGGCTCGGCCGGCCTGGCGGCGCTGGTGCTGTTCGCCGACTACACCCACGCGCTGGAAGCACGCGGCCTGCAGGTCAGCTTCGACCTGAGCAACCACATGGTGATCGTGGGCCTGTTCATCGGCGGGCTGATTCCCTACCTGTTCGGCGCGATGGCGATGGAAGCCGTGGGCCGCGCCGCCGGCAGCGTGGTGGTGGAGGTGCGCCGCCAGTTCAAGGAGATCCCCGGCATCATGGAAGGCACCGGCAAACCGCAATACGGCCAGGCGGTGGACATGCTGACCAGCGCCGCCATCAAGGAGATGGTGGTGCCCAGCCTGCTGCCGGTGGTGGTGCCCATCGTGGTGGGCCTGCTGCTGGGGCCGGCGGCACTGGGCGGGCTGCTGATGGGCACCATCGTCACGGGCCTGTTCGTGGCCATCAGCATGTGCACCGGCGGCGGCGCCTGGGACAACGCCAAGAAGTACATCGAAGACGGCCACCACGGTGGCAAGGGCAGCGAGGCGCACAAAGCCGCCGTCACCGGCGACACCGTGGGCGACCCCTACAAGGACACGGCCGGCCCGGCCGTCAATCCCCTCATCAAGATCATCAACATCGTGGCGCTGCTGATCGTGCCGCTGATCCCGCCCGGCGCGATGGGGTGACGGCTTCCTAGAATGGGGCGATGCAGTACACCCAGCCGCGCGACCTCCTCATCACCTTCCTGCTCGCGGCCATCCCCGCGCTGATCTTCCTGGTCGACGTGCAGACCCCCCTCGGTTATGCCGAGTGGGCGCTGTACATGATCCCGATGGCGCTGACGCTGCTGCAGCAGCGGCTGTGGGTGCCGCTGGTGCAGGCCGCGGTGTCCACGGTGCTCATCATCGTGGGCTACTTCTATTCGGGCGGCAACGTCTCGGCCACCGGGTTCGCCCACGTCAACCGCGGCATCGGCATCGTCGCGGTGTGGACCATCGCCTTCACCGTGCTGCAGGCGCTCAAGACGCGGCGCCAGGTGGCTGACGTGCTGTGGCAGCAGCAGGGCGAAAGCGCGGTGGCCCAGGCACTGCTGGGCGAGCTGACGCCCGAGCAGATCGGCCAGAAGGCGATGCGCGCGCTGTGCGAGTTCACGCATGCGCCGGTGGGCGTGCTCTACCGGCTGGAAGGCAACACCCTGCTGCGCTGCGGCGGCCATGGCTTCGACGCGGCGGCCACCCCCGACCGCTGGCAATTGCCCGACGGCCTGCTGGGCGAAGTGGCCACCAGCGGCGAGCTGCGCCACCTGCAGGACGTGCCGGCCGGCCACCTGCCCATCACCAGCGGCCTGGGCCGCAGCCCCTCCGCCCAGCTGCTGATCGCGCCTTTGCGCGCAGAAGGCCAGGTGTGCGGCGTGGTGGAAATCGGCTTCACGGCCAGCGCCGCCCAGCTGGGCGAAGCGCGCATGGCCCGCAAGCGCGCGCTGCTGCGCGAAGTGGGCGAATCGGTGGGCGTGGCCATGCGCAGTGCGCTGTACCGCGAGCGCCTGCTCACGCTGCTGGAAGAAACCCAGCGCCAGAGCGAAGAGCTGCAGGCCCAGCAGGAAGAGCTGCGCGTGGCCAATGAAGAGCTGGAAGAGCAAAGCCGCGTGCTGACCGAATCGCAGGCGCGGCTGGAAGCCCAGCAGGTGGAGCTGGAGCACACCAACCTGGAACTGTCAGAACAGAAGTCCTCGCTGGAGCGGCAGAAGCAGCACCTGGTGCAGGCGCAGTCGTCGCTGCGCATCCAGGCCGACCAGCTCAAGGAAGCCAGCCGCTACAAGTCGGAGTTCCTGGCCAACATGTCGCACGAGCTGCGCACGCCGCTCAACAGCGCGCTGATCCTCTCGCGCCTGCTGGCCGACAACCGCGAAGGCACGCTGACGGCCGACCAGGTGAAGTACGCGCAGACCATCCATGCCGCCAACAACGACCTGCTGGCGCTGATCAACGACGTGCTGGACCTGTCCAAGATCGAGGCGGGCAAGGCCGACCTGTCACTGGCGCCGCTGCGCATGGACGAGCTGCTGGAGCGGCTGCGCACCACCTTCGAGCCGCTGGCGATGCAAAAGGGCGTCAAGCTCCAGGTGGTGGCCGAGCATGGCCTGCCCGCCCGCCTGCACACCGACGGGCTGCGCCTGCAGCAGGTGCTGAAGAACCTGATGGCCAATGCGCTGAAGTTCACCGAGCGCGGCCAGGTGACGCTGCGGGCGATGCCGGTGGCCGCAGCCGAAGGGGTCGAGGCTGGCGATGCCGGCCGCGTGGCCTTCGCGGTGCAGGACACCGGCATCGGCATTCCGAAGTCGCAGCAGGAGGTGATCTTCGAGGCCTTCCGCCAGGCCGATGGCAGCACCAGCCGGCGCTTCGGCGGTACCGGGCTGGGCCTGTCGATCTCACGCGAGCTGGCGCGCCGCCTGGGCGGCGACATCGCGGTGGAGAGCGAACCCGGCGTGGGCAGCACCTTCACGCTGGAAGTGCCGGTGATGCTGAGCGAAGAGGCCGCCGCGCAGGAGGCGCAGGCCGCGCCCGCGCCGGCGCCCACGGCCCCGCGCGCGATGCCCGATGCCCGCCCCGCACCGGCGCCCTCACCCGCCCCCTCGCCGGTGCCGGCTGCGGCGCACACCGCGGCCCCGACCCCGCCCCCGGCCCCGGCCACGCCGCGCACCAGCACGCCGCGCCGCCACAGCGGCCGCCTGGTGCTGGCGGTGGAAGACGACCCGACCTTTGCCAAGGTGCTGTGCGAGCTGGCCACCGACCTGGGCTTCGACTGCGAGACCGCCGCCACCGGCGAAGAGGCGCTGCAGATGGCCCGCGAGCTGCGGCCCAACGGCATCCTGCTGGACGTGGGCCTGCCCGACCAGTCGGGGCTGACGGTGCTGGAGCGCCTCAAGCGCGACCCCGACACCCGCCACATCCCGGTGCATGTGGTCTCGGCCCATCCGCACGTGCAGACGGCGCGTGAACTGGGCGCGGTGGGCTACCTGCAAAAGCCGGTGGACCGCGAAGGCCTGGCCGGCGCGCTGGACGCCCTTCAGAAACGAATGCAACAGCAGGTACGTCGGTTGCTGATCGTTGAGGATGATGAAGGTTTGCGCAGCCACCTGGAGCTGCTGCTGGGGGGCGAAGGGGTGGAGATCACTGCGGTGGGAACGATTGCCGGTGCGCTGGCGCAGCTCGGCCGCGCCACCTTCGACTGCATGGTGATGGACTTGGCGCTGCCGGACGGCAGCGGTTACGACCTGCTGGAACGGATTGCGGCAACCGAGGACTACGCGTTTCCGCCCGTCATCGTCTACACCGGGCGTGAACTCAGCCGCGACGAAGAGCAGCGGCTGCGCAAGCATTCGCGCTCCATCATCGTCAAGGGGGCGCGTTCGCCCGAACGCCTGCTCGATGAGGTGACCCTGTTCCTGCACAGCGTCGAAGCCACGCTGCCGGCCAACCAGCGCCAGCTGCTGCGCCAGGCCCGCCAGCGCGACGCGGTGCTGGACGGCCGCCGCATCCTGCTGGCCGAGGACGACGTGCGCAATATCTTTGCGCTGTCCAGCGTGTTCGAGCCCCTGGGCGCCAAGCTCATCATCGCCCGCAACGGCAAGGAAGCGCTGCACAAGCTGGAGACCGAAGGCGCCCAGATCGACCTGGTGCTGATGGACATCATGATGCCGGAGATGGACGGCCTGACCGCGCTGGGCCACATCCGCGCGCGGGCCGAATGGGCCAGCCTGCCGGTGATCGCGCTCACCGCCAAGGCCATGGCCGACGACCGTGAACGCTGCCTGGCCGCCGGCGCCAACGACTACATCGCCAAGCCGATCGACGTCGACAAGCTGGTGTCGCTGTGCCGCGTGTGGATGCCCAAGTGAACGCAGTGCACGAGCCAGCCGAGTCGCCGCGGGCGATGCAGGACGAACAGCTGTTCGACCTGGAGATCCGCCTGCTGCTCGATGCCGTGTACCAGCGCTGGCAGCACGACTTCCGCGACTATGCGGTGAGTTCGCTGCGCCGGCGCATGCGCCAGGCGATGACGCATTTCGGCTGCGAGAACCTCTCGCAGCTGCAGGGCCGTGTGCTGCACGAGCCCGACGTGTTCGCGCAGATGCTGCAGTTCTTCACCGTGCAGGTCAGCGAGATGTTCCGCGACCCCAGCTACTTCCGCGCGCTGCGCGAGCAGGTGCTGCCGGTGCTGCGCACCTACCCGTCGCTCAAGATCTGGGTGGCCGGCTGCAGCCACGGCGAGGAGGTGTGGTCGCTGGCGATCCTGCTGGCCGAAGAAGGCCTGCTGGGCCGCACCATCCTTTACGCCACCGACATCAATGCCAGCGCGCTGCAGCGGGCCGAATCGGGCGTCTATCCACTCGACCGGGTGGCCGGCTTCAGCCGCAACTACCTGGCCGCCGGCGGCCGCGGCTCGCTGTCCGACCACTACACCAGCGCCTATGGCGGCGTGGCCTTCGACCGGCGGCTGAAGCAGCAGATCGTGTTCGCCGACCACAGCCTGGCCACCGACAGCGTGTTTTCCGAAGTGCATTTCGTCTCCTGCCGCAACGTGCTCATCTACTTCAACCGCGCGCTGCAGGACCGCGCGCTGGGCCTGTTCAAGGAATCGCTGGTGCGCCGCGGCTTCCTGGGCCTGGGCCTGCGCGAGACGGTGCAGTTCAGCGGCCATGCGGCCGACTTCGAGCCCTTCGTGCCCGATCAGCGCATCTACCGCAAGGCATGAGCAGCGACACCCTTCCCTTCCGCCCCGAGGCCGTCGTGATCGGCGCCTCGGCCGGTGGCGTGCAGGCGCTGCAGCTGCTGCTGGGCGCGCTGCCGGCCAGCTTTCCGGCCGTGGTGGCCGTGGTGCTGCACCTGCCGCCCGACCGCCCCAGCGGCCTGGCCGCGCTGCTGGCCGCCGGCTGCGCGCTGCCGGTGGAAGAAGCCATCGACAAGCAGCCGCTGCGCCCCGGCAGCGTGGTGGTGGCGCCGCCCGACTACCACCTGCTGGTGGAGCCCGACCGCCGGGTGGCGCTGTCGGTGGACGAGCCGCTGCTGTATTCGCGCCCCGCGATCGACCCGCTGTTCGAAAGCGCGGCGCTGGCCTATGGCCGCGGGCTGCTGGGCATCGTGCTCACCGGTGCCAGCCGTGACGGCAGCGCCGGCCTGGCCGCGGTGCGGCGCCAGGGCGGCCAGGCCTGGGTGGAGTCGCCTTCCACCGCCATCGTCTCCACCATGCCGGCGGCCGCGCTGGCCCACGCGGGCGCCGACCTGGTCGCGCCCCTTCCCGAACTTGGCGCCCGGCTGGGCGCACTGGCCCACGCATGATCACCACGCCGCTCACCCCTTCCTGTGACGACGTCAGCCTGCTGGTGGTCGACGACGTGCAGCAGAACCTGGTGGCCATGCAGGCGCTGCTGGCACGCCCGGGCGTCAAGGTGCTGACCGCCCGCAGCGGGCCCGAGGCGCTGGAGCTGCTGCTCACCCAGGACATCGCGCTGGCGCTGCTCGACGTGCAGATGCCCGACATGGACGGCTTCGAGCTGGCCGAGCTGATGCGCGGCGCCGAACGCACCCGCGGCGTGCCCATCATCTTTTTGACGGCGGCGCCGCGCGACGGCCAGCGCCTCTTCCGCGGCTACGAAGCCGGCGCGGTCGACTTCCTCTACAAGCCGGTGGACCCCGAGGTGCTGCAAAGCAAGGTGGCGGTGTTCGTCGAGCTGTTCCAGCAGCGGCGCGCGCTGGCGCAGACGGTGGGCGAGCTGCAGCGGGTGATCGCGCTCAACGAGGCGATGGTGGCGGTGCT
>NZ_CAXFDV010000706.1:0-4165 GCF_964001545.1 uncultured Aquincola sp. | reverse complement strand
TGGCCGAACTCGTGCAGCAGCGTCTCCATCTCTTCCAGCGACAGGCCCTGGCGGTCGAGGTTGACCACCAGCGCGGCCATCGGCTGCCGCCCGCTGGCGTTGGACACGCCGCGCAGCGGCCACACCGCCGCATGGTTGTACTTGCCATCGCGCGGGTACAGGTCGATCAGCAGCGTGGCCAGGCGCTGGCCGCTGTGGGCATCGACCACCGCCCAGGCCTGAGCGTCGGGGTGCCACAGCTCGGCGCCTTGAATGCGTTCATGCCGCACGCCGAACATGCGCTCGGCCACCTTCATCACGAAGCGCAGGCTCTCCTGCGGCGGGAAGTAGGGGCGGAAGGCTTCCTGGTCGACGCTGTAGCGCTCGCGGCGCAGCCGCTCGGTGTAGAAGAAGACGTCCCAGCGGTCCACCTTCGTCTCGGCCAGCGGGCGGCCGGTGCGCGCGGCCTTGGCGGCGCGCAGCTCTTCCACGTCGGCCAGCTCGCGGGCGGTGACGGCGGTCTTCACCTCGTCCAGGAAAGCCTGGGTGCGCTCCAGGCTGCCGGTCATGCGCCGGCGCAGCACAAAGTCGTCGTAGCTCTTGTAGCCGAACAGGCCCGCGTACTGCGTGCGCAACGCCACCAGCTGCTGCAGGCGCTTGAGGTTGGCCGGCCCGCCTTCGGTCATCTTGGCGCGGTACATACGCTCGCGCGAGGCGGCCGACTCGGCGTTGTTCAGCACCGCCAGGTAGCTGGGCATGTCCAGGCCCAGCACCACGCGGCCTTGGGCATCGCGCGGCGCGTTTTTCCAGTTGGCTTCGGGCACGCCCTTCAACTCGTCGGGCGTGAAGGGCACGCGCGTCTTGGTGTCGCGCACCGCCTTGTCGAAGGCCAGGCCCAGCTCGCCGATGCGGTCGCTCAGCCGCTTGGCCTGCGGGCGCAGCGCCTTCGGCAGCGCCACGCCGGAATCTTCGAAGCCTTCCAACGCCAGCGCGCGGGCACGCTGGTCGATCGCGTCACCCGGCGGCAAGGCCTTCAACGCCTGGTAGATCTTCTCATTGAGGCCGTAGCTGGAATAGAACGATTGCCAGCGCTGCTCGCAGGCCTGCATCGCATCGCGCACCGCGCTGTCGGGGTGCACGTTGGACTGGAAGCCGATGGGGTAGTACTGGTCTTCGATGTAGGCGTTCAATGCGTCGGACGCGGCCAGCCAGCCGCCGTCGGCCGGCCGCTGTTCCAACGCCTTCAGCCGCTGGCCGGCACCGGCCAGGCCGCTGTCGCAGGCTTGCTGCACCTGGGCCACGGTCTGGAAGCGCGGGAAGTCCACCGCACCCGCAGCGCCAGTTGCGGCCGCGGTTGGTGCGCCTTGTGCGGCGGCCAGCGCCTTCTTCGGGTCGATCAGCACCCGGCGGCCGTCGGGCGTGCGCTCGGCAGTGCCCACGATCAAGTTGATCAACTGCTGCGGCTTGAGCGCCGGGTTCACCGCCAGCAGCTTGCCGGCCAGGTTGGCCACCTGCGGCGAGGCCATCGAGGTGCCTGACAGCGCCACGCGGTCGCCGCCCGGCAGGAAGCTTTCCACCTGGTAGCCGTTGGCATGCACCTTCACCGTGGGGCCGTAGCTGGTGAACGGGGCTTCGTCGCCGGCGCGGTCCACCGCGCCCACCGTCAACAGATTGGGCAGCACGATGCCGGCCGGAATGTCTTCCACGAAGCTGGCGTCGCTGTTGCTGTTGCCGGCCGCGGTGACGAAGAGGATGTCGGGCGCGCTGGCGAAGGCACGCGTCAGCGCGGTCTTGCCGATCTCGAAGTACTCGCGCGCGGTGGCCTTGCGCTCTTCGGGCGTCTTGCCCAGGCCGCATTGCTCCAGGTCGTTCTCGATGGCGCTGACGTTGCCGCCCCAGCTCATGTTGACCACCCGCACGCCCTGCTGCTTGAAGTAGTCCACGTACGACTGGTAGGCCTGCGCATCGCGCTCGGTCTGCTCGCGGCTGGGGCAGGGGTCGGGCTTGAGCGTCCAGCCGAATTCGATGCGGCCCACCACCAGCCGCGCACCCGGGTTGCCGGCCAGCGCGATGCCGGCCACGTGGGTGCCGTGCTCGTAGTTGCCGGCCAGGCCGATCTGCTCCACCGCGGCCTTGTACTGGTCGGGCTGCAGCGTGGACAGGTAGCGCTTGACCTCGCTGGCTTCCGGGCTGTCGATGTTCGACTGCAGATCGGAGAAGCCCTTGGTGCGCGCCTTCATCTGCGGCAGTTGCGACTGCAGTTCCTTCGGAATCGGCATCAGCTCGCCGGTGGCGGGGCGCGAGTACTTGTCGAAGGCGATGACGGCGGGCTGGCCTTGCGCGTTCTTCACCACCTGGTTGGCGAACAGCGCGGTGTCGACACCGCTGTCCCACACCGCGATGGTGACCGGCTGCTTGATCTGGGCCGGCGTCAGCGTCACGTCGCGGGCAGCCCAGATGTCGGGCTTTTGCACCTGGTGGGCCGCCAGGTAGGCGGCGTAGGTGTCGGTGAGCACCGCCTTCAGCGGCAGCACCGCCAGCAGCGACAGGCGCGCATTCACCAGCCCCGGCGCAAAGTCGGAGCTGAGCACGCCGCTCTTGTCGACGATGGGCTGCATCACCTCGCGCACGCGGCCCAGCACCAGCGCCTCGCCCACCAGTTCCACGCCCATCTTGGCGCTCTTGATGTCGTTCTCGATCACCGCATACGGCATCGCGTCCAGCTCGCGGCGGATCTGCGTGGCCACCGCGCGCTGGAAGGCTTCGCCCTGCGGGCCGTATTGCTTGGCGGCCTGGGCCATGGCGCGCAGCCGCAGGCCGGACAGCAGCTTGTCGGCCGGCTTGTCCTGCAGCGCCCTCACCTCTTCGGCCCGGGCCAGCGCCTGGTCGTAGCGGCCGTCCAGGTAGTCCAGCGCGGCCAGCAGGCCGATCAGGTCGCGGCGGGTGGCCTTGTCCGGGATGTCATAGCCGGCCAGCACCGATTCGGTGTCGCGCCGGATGGCCGCCGCCAAAGGCGCGAAGCGGGCCGCATCGCGCACGAGGGGCTCGAGCGGGCCGCTCACCGGGTAGGTGAAGCGCGGCAGGTCGGCCGCTTTCTCGATGCGCGGGCGGGCGCCAGCGCTGCTGGCGGCCGGGGCGGCCGCTTCGGCCCCCGTGGCCACGGAAGGCATGGTGGCGCCCCCCAGGGTGAACATCAGCGCGGCGGCGGTGGCCACCCAGGTCTGCTGAAACATGCACAGCCTCGACAAGTGTTGCGAGGCCGCATGGTACGGCTGCGCGGGATGGCCGCTTGTGCCGCCCGGTTGCGCCTCAGTTGCGACTCCGTTGCGACTCAGTTGCGCATCGCGTCCCGCAGTTGCTGCAGCGCCGCCGGGTCGTCCAGCGTGGTCAGGTCGCCGGTGTCGCGGCCTTCGCACACCGCCTGGATCGCGCGGCGCAGCAGCTTGCCCGAGCGGGTCTTGGGCAGCGCCGTCAAGAAGCGCACACGCGCCGGCCGCGCCACCGCGCCCAGTTGCTCGTCCACCCGCTTCATCACCTCACCTTCCAGCTTCAGCGCGGCTTCAGGCGTGGCGGCCAGCGTGGGGTCCTTCAGCACCGCGAAGGCCACAGCCACCTGGCCCTTCAGTGCATCGGCCACGCCCACCACCGCCACCTCGGCCACCGCCGGGTGGCTGCTGATGCTTTCTTCGATCTCGCGCGTGCCCAGCCGGTGGCCGGCCACGTTGATCACGTCGTCGGTGCGGCCGAGGATGAAGAAGTAGCCGTCTTCGTCCCGCACGCCCCAGTCGAAGGTGCTGTAGACGAGGCGGTTGGGCACGCTTTGCCAGTAGGTCTTGACGAAGCGCGCGTCGTCGCGCCACACCGTCTGCAGGCAGCCGGGCGGCAGCGGCGCCTCGATGGCCACCACGCCCTTCTGGTTCGGTGCGGTGATGTCCTGGCCGGTGGCTTCGTCCACCAGCTTCACGTCGTAGCCGGGCACCGGCAGGCCGGGGCTGCCGAACTTGCTGCGCTGCTTTTCCACGCCATTGGCCAGCGCCAGGATGGGCCAGCCGGTTTCGGTCTGCCAGTAGTTATCGATGATGGGGCAGCCCAGCGCCTGGCTGATCCAGATGGCGGTGGGTTCGTCCAGCGGCTCACCGGCCAGGAACAGCGCGCGCAGCGAGCGCAGGTCGTGCTGCTGCATCGC
>NZ_CAXFDV010000705.1:0-27049 GCF_964001545.1 uncultured Aquincola sp. | reverse complement strand
TCCTGCGTGGCGGGCGGCTGCACCGGCTGGCCACCGGCCGCCAGGGCGGCTGCGTAAGCGGCATCCACGTCGGCGACGTACAGGTGCACGTGGGCGTCCACCGCGGGCCAACCCGGGATCGCATCGGCCAACATCACCACACCGTCGTCGATGCGCACCTCCGCATGGCGCAAGCGGCCCTGCTCGCCGTCGATCTGCCGCAGCGGCTGGCCGCCGAAGGCCTGCACCAGGAAACGCACCGTGGCTGCTGCGTCGGTGACCAGCAGGTAGGGGCTGACGCTCGGATAGCCGTCGGGCTTGAAGGCGTTCATGCGTACTCCTGGCGGTGGTCGGGCAGCCCGCGGGTTACAGCGGCCGAATCTCCACCTTGCGGAACTTGACCACGCCACGGCCCCACTGCAGCGCGATGGGGCCGGGGGCCAGCAGCTCGTTGCTCTGGACGTCGGCGGTCTTCACGCCGTTGAGCTCCAGCACCAGGCGCGGGCCCTGCACGGTGATCAGGTAGGTGTTCCAGCGGCTGCCGGCCTTGGGCATCGGGTCGGGCACCTTGGCCAGCCGCACGATGGCACCGGTGCCGTACGTGGGGTCGGGCCGCTGGTCGAAGATGTTGGCTTCGTAGCAGGTCTTGTCGTCGATCACGGTGCGGTTGTTGCAGCGCAGGAACACGCCGCTGTTGGCGTCGTCGCTGGTCCAGAACTCCACCCGCAGCTGGTAGTCGCCGTAGCTGTTCCTGCTCACCAGGTAGGCCGGGTCCTTGCCGCCCTGGGTGGCCTGGATGGCGCCGTCGGTGGCGGTCCAGTTGGCTTCGGCCACCCGGGTGAAGTTGTCCAGGCCCTGGGTGCCATCCACCAGCGTGGTCCAGCCGCCGCCGGGCAGGGCGGCGCAGCCGGCCAGGGCGGCCGTGGCTGCCAGTGCGGCGAGGGTGGTGAAGCGGGCCGGGGTGCTGCGGGTCACCGTTGTCTCCATCCGTGGGTTGCGGCGGCGCCGGGCCGCTGCTTGTTGGTGTTGGTCGCGCGTGCAGTCTAGGCGCCACCGGCGGGACAATGCGCTCATGTCCAAGAAGATCACACCGCCCCCGGCCACCACGCCCGACGGCCGGCTGGCGGAAGACGACCTGCAGCAGGTGCTGGGCTACCAGCTGGCGCAAGCGTCGATCGCTACCACCCGGGTCTACAACGAAGCGGTGGGCCAGCCCTTCGACCTGCGGCCGGTGGAATACACCGTGCTGGCGCTGATCCAGCGCAACCCCGGGGGCTCGGCCGCCCAGCTGGCCAAGGCGCTGGCCGTGACGGCGCCCAACATCACCATGTGGCTCGACCGGCTGGAAGCCCGGCAGCTGGTGCAGCGGGTGCGCAGCGAAACCGACCGCCGCGCCCAGCGCCTGCAGCTCACGCCCCATGCCACCCAGCTGATGAGCGAGGCCACCGCCCGGCTGCTGGCCGGCGAGCGCCAGGCCCTGGATGCCTTGTCCACCGGCGAACGCGCCATCCTGCTGGAGCTGCTGCACAAGGTGGCCTGCTGCCGCACCTCGGCCACCGACGCCCCCGCCGCGGACAAGGCGCCGGCGGATGCGGCCGCCGATGCGCCAGCGGCTGCGGCGCGCCGGGGCCGGCCGGCTGGCAGCTGAGGCCATGCTTCATTCAATGAATTAATTGCCTGCGGCGCATCGCTCGGGTAATCGAGCATGTTGACACGCTCGGATGCTTCATAAGATGAACTTTCACGTTCATTCCAATGGAGACATGCATGCGTGGATTCCCCCTCACGATGCTGGCCGCTGCTGCCGCAGCGCTGCTGGCCGGCTGTGGCAGTGACGGCGGCTCGGCCAGCCTGCCGCGGCTGGCTGCCGCCACCCCCGGCACCCTGGCCAGCTGTACCGACCTGGGCAGCCGCCTCAACCTGCCCGGCACCGTCATCCGCACGGCCGAGGCCGTGGCGGCCGGCACGCTGACCGTGGCCGGTCAGCCGGTGCGGGCGCACTGCCGCGTCACCGGCGCCATGAACCAGCGCACCAGCGCGGTCGATGGCAACAGCTACGCCATCGGCTTTGAAATGCGGCTGCCGCAGGACTGGAACGGCCGCTTCTTCTACCAGGCCAACGGCGGGCTGGACGGCAGCGTGCTCACCGCGGTCGGGCCGGTGGGCGGTGGCGGGCCGCTGAACAACGCGCTGGCGCAGGGCTTTGCGGTCATCAGCTCCGACGCCGGCCATGCCGCTTCGCAGGGCCCCAACTTCGGCATCGATCCGCAGGCGCGGCTGGACTACGGCTACCAGGCGGTGGGCACGCTCACGCCGATGGCCAAGCAGCTGATCGCACTGGCCTACGGCCGGCCGCCCGATCGCTCGTACATCGGCGGCTGCTCCAACGGCGGCCGGCATGCGATGGTGGCCGCCTCGCGCTATGCCGAGCAATACGACGGCGTGCTGGTGGGCGACCCTGGCTACCGGCTGCCGCTGGCGGCCATCGCCAACATGGCCGGCGTGCGGGTGTACAACGCGCTGGCCAGCACCGCCAACGACCCGTCCACCGGCTTCACCCTGGCCGAGCGCACCCTGGTGTCCAACGCGGTGCTCTCGCGCTGCGACGCGCTGGACGGCGCCGCCGACGGCCTGGTGCAGGACATCACCGCCTGCCAGGCCGCCTTCAACCTGTCGCGCGACGTGCCCACCTGCACCGCCGGCCGCGACGGCAGCTGCCTGACCGAGGCGCAAAAGAGCGGCATCGCGGGCCTGTTCACCGGCGCGCGCACCGCCAGTGGCCGCAGCATCTACCGCAGCTTTCCGTACGACGCGGGTCTGGCCACCACCGGCTGGTCGAGCTGGAAGTACGGCAACTCGCTGACGCGCGACCCGGGCGCGGTGGGGATCGTGTGGCAGGTGCCGCCCGAGGCGGTGGCCGGCTTCAATGCCACCAACTTCGCGCTGACGGCCGACCTGGACGGCATGCTGGACAAGGTGGCCGCCACCAACGCCACCTACACCGAAAGCGCGATGAGCTTCATGCTGCCGCCCCATGTCGACGACCTGGGCACGCTCAAGCAGCGCGGCGCCAAGATGATGGTCTACCACGGCACCAGCGACCCCATCTTCTCCAGCGACGACACCGACGCCTGGTACGAGGCGCTCACCCGCCGCCACGGCGCGCAGGCCGCCGACTTCGCCCGCTACTACCGCGTGCCCGGCATGAACCACTGTTCCGGCGGCCCGGCCACCGAGCAGTTCGACATGCTGACGCCGCTGGTGGCCTGGGTGGAGCAGGGCCAGGCGCCCGGTGCGGTGACCGCCACCGCACGCGGTGTGGGCAATGCCGGCGGCGTCAATGCCGATGTGCCCGCCACCTGGTCCGCCCAGCGCAGCCGGCCGCTGTGCCCTTACCCGCAAGTCGCCCGCTACCTGGGCAGCGGGGACGTGGAATCAGCGGCGAGCTTCGTCTGCCGCTGAGTCGAGGCGCCAGCGGAGGGTGGCGAGCCTGCTACGGCAGGCTCCAAGTCAGGCTGCTGGCCCGGACCAGACTGGCCCAGTCGTCGGGTGGCGTGCCGCGGCCCAGCATCTTTTCGAACACGGCATATGGGTCTGTCTTGCTGCCCGTTGACCGCAGCGTCTGCTCGTCGTTGACCCAGGCGTACACGATGACTTTCGACTTGGAGTCATAGCGGAAGAACAGCCGAAAGCGCCTTCCGACCTTGGCCCTGCGCCAGTGGCGATGGGCCGGTCCGAGGGTGTTGCCCTGGCGGTACTCTTCACGCGCGGGGTCGCCTGGCACCACGTCCAGCATCAGCTGGCTCAGAGCCCGGAACAGCTTGACGTTGGCATTCGACTCGAACTTGTCCGGGTCATTCTCTTGCGCCCGGCGAGCGGCCGCCTGCAGCTTCTGCAGCTGCTCGACCACGCAGGCATGGAACAGCAGGGTCCAGCCGTGGCGCTGCATCAGAGCGCCACGTCCCCGTCGATGTCTTCGTCAAGGTTCACGCCGTGACCTGTGTGCGACAGCATCGCGCGGACCAGATCATCGGGCAGGGCCTGGATGTGGCGCCCGGTCTCCATGTCGCGCGCCAGCAAGTCCAGGAAGGCGCCGATGGCAGGGTCCTGGTGTTCGACACCAGCCCGCGTCACCACCACCTGACCATCCCGCAAGTCGAAAGCCACCTTGCCGCCCGCATCGACGCCAAGCGCCTGCCGAATGGACTTGGGTAGCGTGATCTGGCCCTTGGTGGTCAAGGTGGCCACTTCATGGATGGCAGGCATGGCATTCCCTTCGTTCAGTCCTTGAATGGTAAGGAAAATTCCTTACCGGATCAACTTCACGCGACGAAGGTCAGCCTGCCAGCCGTTCAAGCCTCCGGCTTGAAGCCCACCCGCTTGACCACCGGGCCCCAGGCCGCGTTTTCGTCGGCCACGGCCTTGGCCAGTTCGGCCGGGCTGTTGGCCGCGGCTTCCAGGCCCAGCTGGGCGAAGGCTTCCACCACCTCGGGCGAGCTGACGGCGGCGGCAATGGCGGCGGCGGCGCGCTGCGTCACCTCGTCGCTGGCCTTGCCGGGCAGGAAAAAGCCGTACCACTCGCTGATGGTCAGCGCCGGGAAGCCCTGTTCGGCATAGGTGGCCACGTCGGGCACCAGCTTCGAGCGCTGCTTGCCCGAGATGGCCAGCAGGCGCAGCTTGCCGTTCTTCAGGTGGGGCAGGTAGTCGCCCACCGGCGAACTCATCGCCGCCACCTGGCCGCCCAGCAGGTCCTGGATGCCCGGCGCCGAACCCTTGTAGGGCACGTGGCGCAGGTCCAGGCCGCTTTCCTTGGTGAGCAGCGCGCCGATGAAATGCGGCGGTGTGCCGGCACCCGGCGAGGCGTAATTGGCCTGCTCCGGGTTGGCCTTGGCCCAGGCCAGGAAGCCCTTGATGTCGCGTACCGATTCGGGCACCGCCGGCCCCACGCCGAAGCCGAACGAGATGTGGCAGGCGGTGCTCACCGGCCGCAGGTCGCGCAGACCGTAGTTCAGGCGGCTGTAGATGTGCGGATACAGCGTGACGATGGACGCCGGCGTCAGCAGCAGGGTGCTGCCGTCGGGCGTGGCGCGGCTGGTTTCTTCGGCCGCCAGCCGGCCGCCGGCGCCGGCCTTGTTGTCCACCAGCGCCACGCGGGCATAGCCGCCGCGCAGCTTGTCGGCCACGCGCCGCGAGACGGCATCGGTGGTGCCCCCCGCCGGAAAGCCGCACAGCACCTTGGCGGTTTCCAGCGTCTGTGCCTGCGCCAGGCGCGGCAAGGCCATCCACAGCGGGGCGGCAGCCAGGAGGGTTCGGCGGTCGATCATCGGTTGTCTCCGTGGATTTAGATACTTCAACAATTTAAGTATCTTGCCGGCGGATGCGTTGCGTACTTTCCCTATGTGAGGGCCTGGATCATTCACTGATTGAACGAGGATCGCCCACTCATGAAGGTTCGCCCGGCGCCGCCGGCACGTGGCAGGCCACCGCCAGCTTGTTGCCGTCGAGGTCGCGGAAATAGGCGCCGTAGTAGTGCGGGTGGTAGTGCGGCCGCGGGCCCGGCGGGCCTTCGCAACGGCCGCCGGCGGCCAGCGCGGCGGCATGCACCTGCCGCACCTGCGCACGGTCCGTGGCCAGCAGCGCCACCATCTGCCCATTGCCGGCCCCGTGAGGCTGCCCGTCGAAGGGGCGCCCGACGATCAGCAAGGGTCGGCCGCCGCCGGCCGGCTCCCAGCCGGCCCAGCCTTCGTCGGGTTCATGGAAGCGCAGCTTCAACGGCAAGGGCGCCAGCACGCGCTGGTAAAAGCCGAAGGCCCGGGACAGGTCTTTGGTGCCAAGGTAGACGTGCGACAGCATGGGTGCGGACCCTCCTGCGCCGATGCTAGGGGCCGGCCGAACGGCCGGTCAATCGCGCACGGCCGCCGGCATTTGTCACTGGCAAATTCGATGGCATTTCTATCAATTGAATCATTGCCGGGCCGATGACACTGCCTGTGCGGGCCGTGGCCGAGGGTCCGCTGACAGCCAGACGTCGGCCAGGAGTGGACCCATGCAGATCGCCCCCGCAGTGCCCCCCGAAGTCGTCGCCATGCCCCGTGCCACCGCCGCCGCGCCCGCCAGGCGCCCACGTGCCGGCATGTTCGACGCCATCCCCGACCTCGAGCGGCTGTCCCACCGCCTGTCGCACGACCTGGCCGGCCCGCTGCGCAGCATGCGCATGCTCAGCGGCTTGATCCAGGCGCGGCTCGACCTGGGCGACGTGGGCCAGGCGCGCGACTGGGTGGGCATGATCGGCGAGCACAGCCAGCGCCTGGGTGACATGGTCGATGCGATGGCCGAGCTGCTGCAGGTGGCCGGTTCCGTGCCCCAGCTGGAGCGGGTGCCGCTGTCTGACCTGGTGGCTGCGGTGCGCCGCGAGCATCCGGCGCCGGCCCGCGCGGTGGTGCGGGTGAGCGCACTGCCCACCCTGAGCGTCGATCCGCTGCTGATCAGCCAGGTGTTCATGCGGCTGCTGGACAACGCCTGCAAGTTCACCAGCCGGGTGGAGCGCCCGCGCATCGACCTGCGCTGCGAGCAGCTGGGGGCGCACTGGCGCTTCCAGGTGCGCGACAACGGCTGCGGCTTTGCGGCCGGCCGCACCGACGAGCTGTTCCGCCCCTTCGTGCGCCTGCACGGCGCCGACTACCCCGGCGTGGGCATCGGCCTGGCCATGGTGCGCCGCATCGTCGAACTGCATGGGGGCCAGGTGTGGGCCGACGGCGCCGAAGGCCGGGGCGCCACCTTCTCGTTCACGCTGCCGGGCTAACATCCAGGTTTTCGCCATGCGCTGCCGCGCGGGCGCTGCGCCCTGCAGCGGCCGCCGCGCATGGCGCCAGGGTGCCGGCCCGCCAGGGCCCCGAGGGCGCACCCCCAGCCTGATGAGCCCATGGACCAGCTTGACCTGATGCCGCCGCCCGAAGACGGCACCCCACCCGATGCCATCACGCTCGCGCACTATGCCGAGCGGGCCTACCTGGAATACGCGCTCAGCGTGGTCAAGGGCCGCGCGCTGCCCGACGTGTGCGACGGCCAGAAGCCGGTGCAGCGCCGCATCCTGTACGCGATGGAGCGCATGGGACTGGCCTTCACCACCACCGCCGGCCCCAAGCCGGTGAAAAGCGCGCGGGTGGTGGGCGACGTGCTGGGCCGCTTCCACCCGCACGGCGACACCGCGGCCTATGACGCGCTGGTGCGCATGGCGCAGGACTTCAGCCAGCGCTACCCGCTGATCGACGGCCAGGGCAACTTCGGCAGCCGCGACGGCGACGGCGCCGCGGCCATGCGCTACACCGAGGCGCGGCTGGCGCCCATCACGCGGCTGCTGCTGGACGAGATCGACGAAGGCACCGTCGACTTCATTCCCAACTACGACGGCTCCACCGAAGAGCCGCGCCAGCTGCCGGCGCGCCTGCCCTTCGTGCTGCTCAATGGCGCCAGCGGCATTGCCGTGGGCCTGGCCACCGAAGTGCCCAGCCACAACCTGCGCGAGGTGGCCGCCGCCGCGGTGCTGCTGCTCAAGCAGGATTTGGTGAGCGACGACGAGCTGCTGGCCGTGCTGCCCGGCCCCGACTACCCGGGCGGCGGCCAGATCATCAGCAGCCCCACCGACATCCGTGAGGCTTATGCCACCGGCCGCGGCAGCCTGAAGGTGCGCGCCCGCTGGAAGATCGAGGACCTGGCCCGTGGCCAGTGGCAGGTGGTGGTGACCGAGCTGCCGCCCGGCACCAGCGCGCAGAAGGTGCTGGAAGAGATCGAGGAGCTGACCAACCCCAAGGTCAAGGCCGGCAAGAAGGCGCTGAGCACCGAGCAGACGCAGCTCAAGACCACGGTGCTGGGCGTGCTGGACGCGGTGCGCGACGAGTCGAGCAAGGACGCGGCGGTGCGCCTGGTGTTCGAGCCCAAGAGCCGCACGGTGGATCAGCAGGAGCTGATCAACGTGCTGCTGGCCCACACCAGCCTGGAAAGCAGCTCGCCGATCAACCTGACCATGGTGGGCGCCGACGGCCGCCCGACGCAAAAAAGCCTGCGCCAGATCCTGCTGGAGTGGATCGGCTTTCGCACCGCCACGGTGGAGCGCCGCACGCGCCACCGGCTGGGCAAGGTGCTGGACCGCATCCACGTGCTGGAAGGCCGGCAGCTGGTGCTGCTGAACATCGACGAGGTGATCCGCATCATCCGCAATGCCGACGAGCCCAAGGCCGCGCTGATCGAGCGCTTCAGCCTCAGCGACCGGCAGGCCGAGGACATCCTGGAAATCCGGCTGCGCCAGCTGGCGCGGCTGGAAGCCATCAAGATCGAGCAGGAGCTGGCGGAAAAGCGCGCCGAGCAGAAGAAGCTGGAAGACATCCTGTCGTCGCCCGCTTCGCTCAAGCGCACCGTGGTGCGCGAGATCGAAGCCGATGCCAAGGCGCATGGCGACGACCGCCGCACGCTGATCCAGGCCGACAAGCGCGCCCAGGCCGAGGTGCGCATCGTCGACGAGCCGGTGACGGTGGTGGTCAGCCTCAAGGGTTGGGTGCGGGCGCTCAAGGGCCATGAGGTGGACCCGAGCACGCTGGCCTTCAAGGCCGGCGACGGGCTGCACGGCACCTTTGCCTGCCGCAGCGTCGATCCGCTGCTGGTGTTCGGCAGCAATGGCCGGGTGTACACGGTGGCGGTGTCGCTGCTGCCGGGCGGCCGCGGCGACGGCGTGCCCATCACCTCGCTGATCGAGCTGGAAGCCGGCACACAGCCGGCGCACTACATGGCCGGCGCGGCCGAGACCACGCTGCTGCTGGCCAACACCGGCGGTTATGGCCTGCTGGCCAAGCTGGGCGACCTGCTGTCGCGCCAGCGTGGCGGCAAGAGCTTTTTGACGCTGGAGGGCGATGCCAAGGTGCTGCCGCCGGTGCCGGTGCAGCCGGCCCACACCCAGGTGGCCACGCTGGCGATGGACGGCCGGCTGCTGGTGTTCGCGCTCGACGAGCTGAAGCTGCAGCCCGGCGGCGGCAAGGGCCTGACGCTGATGGACGTGGACGCCGCCTCGCCGCTGGTGTCGGTGGCCACGCTGGCCACCAGCTGCACCGTCAAGGGCAGCGGCCGCGGCGGCAAGGCCAAGGAAGAAGTGCTGCGCAACGCATCGCTGGCCGAGCATGTGGGCAAGCGGGCGCGCAAGGGGCGCAAGGTGGATGGGCTGTTGAAGGTGCTCCGGGTCGTCGGCTGACGCTAAGCCTGCGGCGTCGGCGCCAGCCGGCGCGCGCCCAGGTACGCCGGCTCGCCGTCGGTGATCACGTGGTCCAGCTCGGCCAGCTCGGCCACGGCGCAGGGCGCTACGTCGTCCAGCTTGCTGGCGTCGCACAACACCACGCGGCGCACCGCGCCGGCCACCATCGCGCGCTTGATCACGGCATCACCCGGCTGCCAGGCGGTGACGCCGGTGCGCTCATGCAGCGCGCAGGCGCCCAGAAAGGCGATGTCGGCCCGGTGCGCGCGCAGCGTGGCCACCGCCTGTTCGCCCTCGAACACCCGGTGCACCGGCAGCCACTCGCCGCCGGCCAGCACCGGCCGCAGCTGCGGCGCTTCGGCCAGGGTCAGGAAAACGTCCAGCGCATGCGTGACCACCGTCAGCGGCCGGGGCATGCCGTCGGCGCGCAGCAGCTGGGCCAGCGCCAGCGCGGTGCTGCCGCCGTCGATGAACAGCGTCTGATGTGGCTGCACCAGGCCGGCGGCGGTGCGGGCGATGGCCTGCTTGGCCGCGGGCATCACCGTGGCTCGCTGCTGCGAGGTCATCACGCCGGTGTTCAGCGCCACTGCGCCGCCGTGCGTCTTTTGCACCAGGCCACGGGCCGCCAGCTGCCGCAGGTCGCGGCGGATGGTGTCGTCGGACACGCCGTACTCGGCGGCCAGCGCGGCCACTTCCACGCGGCCGCGGCTTTTCAGCAGCTCGGCCATGCGCTGCTGGCGCTCTTGCACGAAGCGGGGCAGGTCTTGGGGCGTGCTCATGGCGTTTGCGGCATTGTGCGGTAAAGGAATGCGGGAATGTATTTGAGTGTGCATAATCGTGCAAATGCCTGAACGATGCAGCCGCACCATGCCGTCCTCGCCCGCCGCTGATCCCACCGACCGCCAACTGCGGCGCGCACGCTTTGCCACCCGCGTCCAGTTCTATGCCTTCGGCTTCATCACCGGCAGCTGGGGCACGCATGTGCCCAGCGCCAAGGCGCACTACGGCCTGTCGGAAGGGCAGCTCTCCATCGCGCTGCTGGCCGCGGCGCTGGGCGCGGTGCTGTGCCTGCTGCGCGCCGGCCTCATCGTGGAATGGCTGGGTCCGCGGCGGGTGACGCAGGTGGCCGGCATCACGCTGTGCGTGTCGCTGGCTTCGGTGCTGCTGCCTTCCAGCGGCACCGGCGCGCCGCTGGCCATGCTGCCGCTGGTGCTGCTGCTGGGCGTGTTCGGCGCTTCCACCGCGCTGTTCGACGTGGCCATCAACGCCGAAGGCTCGCTGCTGGAAACGCGCAGCGGCCTGAAGGTGATGAGCGGCTTTCACGGCATGTGGAGCCTGGGCGCGATGACCGGCGCCGGTGTCGGCGGCCTGCTGCTGCGTGCGCAGGTGCCGGCGCTGTGGCAGCTGACGGGCGCCTGCGCCGCCGCGCTGCTGCTGATGCTGTGGGTCTCTGCCCGCATGCTGCCCGAACACCCGGTGGTGGAGCAGGAGGCCGGCGACGGCCCGCGCCGCCGCTGGACCGGCCTGCTGGTGCTGCTGGGCCTGCTGGGCGCCGCCGGCCTGGTGGCCGAGGGCGCCATCTACGACTGGAGCGTGCTGTGGATCGTGCAGGACCTGCAGCAGGACCAGTCGGTGGGCGCGGCCGGCTACGCCGCCTTTGCCGGCGCGATGGCGCTGACCCGCTTCGCCGGTGACTGGTTGCGCACGCACATTCCCGCACCGCGGCTGCTGGCCGGCAGCGGCCTGCTGGCGGCGGCGGCGATGAGCACCGCGCTGCTGGCGCACAGCGCCTGGGTGGCGGTGCCGGCGCTGGCGCTGGTGGGGGCCGGGCTGGCCAATGTGGTGCCCATCCTCTTCATGGCGGCCAGCCGGGCGCCCGGCGTGGCGCCGGCGGCAGGCATCGCGGCGGTGTCTTCACTGGGCTACCTGGGCTTCGTGGCCGGGCCGCCGCTGATCGGCGGCGTGGCCCATGCCACCTCGCTCACCGGCGGCCTGACGGTGCTGGTGGCCGCCGCGCTGCTGATGGCCTGGGGCGCGCGCCGGTTGCCCAGCTGAGCCGGTGGCGCCGTCGGCGGCGCTTTTGGGGGTAAACCCTAAATCCTGGGTACGCATGTTGCACGCCGGCCTGCGCCGGCTGCGTTGGCTGGTGCACCGGAGTCGCCCATGCCGTCCTGCCTTTCTCGCCGCCCGTCGCATCCCGTTCTTTCCCGATCCGTGCTGGCCGCCCTGTGCATCGCCGGCAGCCTGCTCGTGGCCGGCCGGCCGGCGGTGGCGGGCGAGGGCATCCTGGACGTGCTCAACCGTTCGCAGTCGCTGCGGCTGGCGCAGCTGGCGCCGGTGGACCCGTCAGACGCCCGCGCACGGGTGCTGCAGGCCAGCTTCCAGCAGGTCTTGTCCGTGGCCGATGGCCTGGGCGCGCGCCCGGTGAGCCTGCTGGTGGTGCAGGGGCCGGTGGTGGCCGAGACCTTTCACGGCCGCATCATCGTCGTCAACGCCGACGTGGCCGCACGGCCGGAAGGCGAGCGGCTCTTCGTGCTGGCGCACGAGCTGGGCCATGTGGTGCATGCCGACTGGGCGGCGGTGGGCAGCGTGTACCAGCGGCACATCCCGGCCGAGGTGCTGCAGTCGCGCACCGACGCAGTGGCGGCGCTGCTGGGCCGCGAGATGACGGCCCTGTCGCATGAGCAGGAATTGAGCGCCGACGGCTATGCGCTGCAGCTCATCGGCCGGCTGGGCCATGGCATGGAGGCGGCGGTGGCCACCTTCACCCGCTACGGCGTGCAGGTGGACTCGGCCACCCACCCCGGCACCCGCAAGCGCATCGCCGCGCTGCGGCTGTCGGCGCCTTGAAGTCTCAGCGCCGCAGCAGCCGCACGGCGGCCAGCGCAAACACCACGAACAGCGCCAGGCTGAAGAACTCGTAGGGCACGCCCAGCACCTTCACCGCGGCGTCGGCACACGAGGCACGCGCCTGGAACACCTCGGGCGCCAGGCTGTCCAGCTGCAGGCCGCTGACGATGCGGTCGGCCAGCGTGAGGTTGCACGAGGCCGTGGCCGCGGCCACGAAGTGCTGCCACAGCGCCGCCGCCGCGCCGCCCAGGGACAGCAGCAGCACCAGCAGCGCCGACAGCCCGCGGCCCAGGCCGTTGCGGATGACCAGGCCGATGACGCAGGCGATGGCGATGGCCACGAAGATCACCCGCTGCAGCACGCACCAGGGGCAGGGCTGCATGTCGAACACATGCTGCGACACCAGCGCCGCGGCCACCGCGGCCAGCGACACCAGCGCGATCATGCCCAGCCACGCATTGCTGCGCCGGGCGGGTGAAGCCACCGGCCTCACGCTGCGACTTCGGCGATCAGCTCGATCTCGACGCAGGCACCCATCGGGATCTGCGCCACCGAGAACGCGCTGCGCGCATGGGCGCCCACCTCGGTGCCGAACACCTCGCCCAGCAGCTCGGAAGCGCCGTTGGTCACCAGGTGCGCCTCGGTGAATTCCAGCGTGCTGTTGACCAGGCTCATCAGCTTGACGATGCGCTTGATGCGGCCCAGGTCGCCGCCCACCGCGGCGCTCAGCGTGCCCATCAGGTCGATGGCGATGGCGCGCGCAGCGGCCTTGCCTTCATCGGTGGTCATGGTGGCGCCCAGCTTGCCGACCCAGGGCTTGCCGTCCTTCCTGGCGATGTGGCCCGACAGGAACACCAGGTTGCCCGTCTGCACTAAAGGCACGTAGGCCGCGGCCGGCGTGGCAACGGCGGGCAGCGTGATGCCCAGGGACTGCAGGCGTTCGGCGATCGGGGAAGACATGGTGGCGTGATCCTTCGGGACGACGTAGGGAAGAAAGAGCGCGGGATCGTACACCCCCGAAAGGGGGCCTCATGCCACACTGCCCGCATGGGAGGACACACGGCGGGCCTGCAGCTCGCCGGGCTGGTAGTCGCATGGCTCGGCGGCGTGGTGCTGGCCTGCCTGCAGCCTGCCGTGTGGCCCTTGTCCTGGTCCGTGGCCTGCATCGCAGCCGGCTGCCTGGCAGGGCTGTCGAGCGGCGGGTGGGCGTGGCAGGGCCGTCCTGCGCGCTGGTGGTGGCCGCTGGCCATGGCCGGCCTGTGCAGCCTGGGGCTGGGCCTGTCCACCGCGCGTGCCGGCCTTGTGCTGGCCGAAGCCCTGCCACCCGCGCTGGAGAACCAGGATCTGCTGATCGAAGGCACGGTGGCCGACCTGCCGCGCCAGGTGCCGGGCGGCCTGCGCTTCCTGTTCGAGGTGCAGGCCGCCTGGCAGGCCGGCCAGCCGGTGCCGGTGCCTCGGCGCGTGCTGCTGGGCTGGTATGCCGGCCGCGACGAGATCGACGATGCCGGCCCGCCGATGCCGGTGGCCGCCGCCCAGTTGCGCGCGGGGGAGCGCTGGCGCCTGCCGGTGCGGCTGCGCCAGCCGCATGGCGTGATCAATCCGCATGGTTTCGACCGCGAGCTGTGGCTGTTCGAACAAGGCATCCGCGCCACCGGCAGCGTGCGCGGCGCCAGCGCCGCGGCGCCGCAGCGGCTGGCGCCCGCACCGGCAGCGTCGCTGGATGCCTGGCGCCAGCAGGCCCGCGATGCGCTGCTGCAGGAGGTGCCCGATGCCCGCATCGCCGGCGTGCTGGCCGCGCTGGCGCTGGGCGACCAGGCCGCCATCGATGCCGGCGACTGGCGGCTGTTCCGCGACACCGGCGTGGCGCACCTGATGAGCATCAGCGGCCTGCACGTCACCATGCTGGCCTGGCTGGCGGCGGTGGTCATCGGCCGGCTGTGGCGCCGCAGCGCGCGTGCCGTGGCGCTGTGCGCCGCACCCTTGGCGGCGCGCTGCGGCGGGGTGGCGGTGGCCGCCGCCTATGCCGCGTTCGCCGGCTGGGGCGTGCCGGCCCAGCGCACGGTGTGGATGCTGGCCACCGCGGCTGCGCTGGCCCAGGCCGGCCTGCGCTGGCCGGCGCCGCTGGTGCTGCTGGCCGCGGCCGCGGTGGTCACCGCGCTCGACCCCTGGGCGCTGCTGCAGCCGGGCTTCTGGCTGTCTTTCGTGGCCGTGGGGCTGTTGATGGCCTCGGGCAGCGCGGCCCTGCCGCAGCGGCCCGAAGAAGCGGCCGCCGATGGCGGGCCGGACCTGATGCCGCTGCCCGCCGACCCGCCGCAGGGCGCCTGGCCGCGCGTGCGTGCGGCAGCGGTCGGGCTGTGGCGCCAGGCCTGCCAGGCGTCCAGCGGCCTGCTGCGTGCGCAGGCACTGGCCACGCTGGGGCTGGCGCCGCTCACGCTGGTCATCTTCCAGCAGATCTCGCTGGTGGGCTTCGTGGCCAACCTGCTGGCCATTCCGTGGGTCACGCTGGTGGTCACGCCGCTGGCCTTGGCCGGGTTGCTGCTGCCGCCGCTGTGGCTGTTGGCGGCCGCGGCCATGCAGGGGCTGGCGTGGCTGCTGCAGGCGCTGCAGGGCTGGCCGGGCGCGGTGTTCACCGTGGCGGCGGCGCCCGCCTGGGCGCAGGCAGCCGGCCTGGCCGGCGGCCTGCTGCTGGTGATGCGCCTGCCCTGGCGGCTGCGCGTGCTGGGCCTGCCGCTGGTGCTGCCGCTGCTGTGGCCGCCGCAGCAGCGCCCGGCCGAAGGCGGCCTGGAAGTGGTGGCCGCCGACATCGGTCAGGGCACCGCGGTGCTGGTGCGCACGCGCAGGCACCTGCTGGTGTTCGACACCGGGCCCAGCTACGGCACCGGCCCGGCGCAGTCTGACAACGACGCCGGTGCCCGTGTGCTGCTGCCGCTGCTGCAGGCCCGGGGCGAGCGGCGCATCGACCTGCTGGTGCTGAGCCACCGCGACAGCGACCACGTGGGCGGCGCCGCCTCGCTGATGGCCGGGCTGCCGGTGGCGGCGCTGCTCAGCTCGCTGGAAGACGGCCATCCGCTGCTGGCCGGCCCGCAGCCGCAGCAGCGCTGCACCGCCGGCCAGCATTGGACCTGGGACGGCGTGCAGTTCGAGGTGCTGCATCCCAGCGCAGAGTCGTACGGGCTGGCGCTCAAGTCCAATGCGCGCAGCTGCGTGCTGCAGGTGGTGGACGCCGCCGGCCGCAGCCTGCTGCTGACTGGCGACATCGAGGCCGCCCAGGAAGCCCAGCTGGTGGCCCGGCTGGGCCCGCGCCTGCGCAGCCAGGTGCTGGTGGTGCCGCACCACGGCAGCCGCACTTCGTCCACGCCGGCCTGGCTGCAGGCGGTGGCGCCGCAGGTGGCGGTGGTGCAGGCGGGCTACCTCAACCGCTTCGGTCATCCGCATCCGGCGGTGCTGGCGCGCTACACCGATGCCGGCATTGCGCTGGTGCGCAGCGATACTTGCGGCGCCTGGACCTGGCGTGACGGCGCCATGTCCTGCGAACGTCAGTCGTCGCCGCAGTTTTGGCGTCGGTTTCCGCCATCGCCTTGATGGCGTGGAAGTTGCATCGCACCCGAAGTCGAAAAAAGGAACTGTTCGTGGCCATTCACGTCGCCCTCAACCACGTCACGCGCTACCGCTACGACCGTCGCGTCAGCCTGTCTCCCCAAGTCGTCCGCCTGCGGCCCGCGCCGCACTGCCGCACCCCCATCCTGAGCTACTCGCTGCGCGTGGAGCCGGTGCAGCACTTCAACAACTGGCAGCAGGACCCCTTCGCCAACTACCTGGCCCGCCTGGTCTTCCCCGAGAAAACCACCGAATTCACCATCACGGTCGACCTGGTCGCCGAGATGGCGGTCTACAACCCGTTCGACTTTTTCCTTGAACCCGAGGCCGAGAACTTCCCGTTCAAGTACGCCCCCGGCACCGAGCACGACCTGGCGCCCTACCTGTCCAAGTGCGAGCTGTCGCCGCGCTTCAAGGCCCTGGTCGACAGCATCCCGCGCACCGAGCAGCGCACCATCGACTTCCTGGTGGGCATCAACCAGCGGCTGCAGAACGACATCCGCTACCTGGTGCGCCTGGAGCCCGGCGTGCAAACGCCCGAAGAAACGCTGACGCTGGGCAGCGGCTCCTGCCGCGACACCGGCTGGCTGCTGGTGCAGGTGCTGCGCCACATGGGCCTGGCCGCGCGCTTCGTCTCGGGCTACCTCATCCAGCTCAAGCCCGACGTCAAGTCGCTCGACGGCCCCAGCGGCACCGAAGTCGACTTCACCGACCTGCATGCCTGGTGCGAAGTGTTCCTGCCCGGCGCCGGCTGGATCGGCCTGGACCCCACCTCCGGCCTGCTGGCCGGCGAGGGTCACATTCCCGTGGCCTGCACCCCTGAGCCTTCCAGCGCCGCCCCGGTGGAAGGCGCGGTGGACGAGTGCGAGGTGACCTTCGAGCACCACATGCATATCACGCGCATCTACGAGTCGCCGCGCGTGACCATGCCCTACACCGACGACCAGTGGCAGCAGGTGCTGGCGCTGGGCCACCAGGTGGACAGCCAGCTGGTGCAGGACGACGTGCGCCTGACCATGGGCGGTGAGCCCACCTTCGTCAGCGTCGACGACCGCGACGGCGCCGAATGGAACACCGACGCGCTGGGCCCCACCAAGCGTGGCCTGGCCCAGGGCCTGACCCACAAGCTACGCGACCGCTACGGCGCCGGTGGCTTCCTGCACTTCGGCCAGGGCAAGTGGTACCCGGGCGAGCAGCTGCCGCGCTGGGCGCTGTCGATCTGCTGGCGCGCCGATGGCGAGCCCTGCTGGCAAGACCCTTCGCTGTTCGCCGACGAGCGCGAGCAGCACCACTACACCAGCGACGATGCCAAGGCCTTCATCCACACGCTCACGCGCAAGCTGGGCGTGGAAGACAAGTGGGTGCAGCCGGGCTATGAAGACACCTGGTACTACCTGTGGCGTGAGCGGCGCCTGCCGGTCAACGTCGACCCGTTCGACTCGCGCCTGGGCGACGAGCTGGAGCGCGCCCGCCTGCGCCGCGTGTTCGACCAGGGCCTGGAAAGCGTGGTGGGCTACCTGCTGCCGCTCAAGCCGAACGAAGCGCCGGCCGTCGGCGGTCCGCGCTGGGTCACCGGCCCCTGGTTCTTCCGCGACGAGCGCATGTACCTGGTGCCCGGCGATTCGCCGATGGGCTACCGACTGCCGCTGGATTCGCTGCCCTGGGTGAAGGAAGGCGACTACCCGTACCTGATCGAGCAGGACCCGTTCTCGCCCAAGCCGGCCCTGCCCAGCGCCGCCGCGCTGCGGGCGCAGTACCCGGTGGGCACGGCCGCCACCGGCACAGCCGGTGCGGTGGCCTTCGGCACGCCGGGCGGCGTCACCGCCATCGGCGGCATGTCGCCGGTGGTGCAGGGCTTCCTGCCCGGCGGCTCGCCGTGGGCGCAGGGCGCCGGTGGCGTGGCCGCCCCGGGCCAGGCCGTTGGTGGCCTGGGCGACGGCAGCACCGCGGGCCTGCAGGCCCCGGCCGCGGCCGATGCCCGCTTCCCGCAGCGCTTCGAGTCGGCCGGCTGGATCACCCGCACCGGCCTGTGCGTGGAAGTGCGCGACCCGATGCGTGCCAACGGCCCCAAGGCCGAGGCCCTGGCCAAGCAAAAGAGCGGTGTGCTCTACGTCTTCATGCCGCCGCTGGCCGCGCTGGAAGACTACCTGGAGCTGCTGGTGGCCGTGGAGGCCACCGCCACCGAGCTGGGCGTGAAGATCGTGCTGGAAGGCTACCCGCCGCCGCGCGACCCGCGCCTGAAGATGCTGCAGGTCACGCCCGACCCGGGCGTGATCGAGGTCAACATCCACCCGGCCAAGAACTGGGACGAACTGGTGGACCACACCGAGTTCCTGTACCAGGCGGCGCACGAATCGCGCCTGTCCACCGAGAAGTTCATGGTCGACGGCCGCCACACCGGCACCGGCGGTGGCAACCACTTCGTGCTGGGCGGCGCCACGCCGGGCGACAGCCCCTTCCTGCGCCGGCCCGACCTGCTGCCCAGCCTGCTGACCTTCTGGCACAACCACCCCAGCCTGAGCTACCTGTTCTCGGGCCTGTTCATCGGCCCCACCAGCCAGTCGCCGCGCATCGACGAAGCGCGTGACGACCAGGTCTACGAGGCCGAGATCGCGATGAAGGAGATCGAGCGGCAGATCGGCCTGTATGGCCAGTGCCCGCCGTGGCTGATCGACCGCATGCTGCGCAACGTGCTGATCGACGTCACGGGCAACACCCACCGGTCGGAGTTCTGCATCG
Source organism: uncultured Aquincola sp. (assembly GCF_964001545.1). Classification (NCBI taxonomy): domain Bacteria; kingdom Pseudomonadati; phylum Pseudomonadota; class Betaproteobacteria; order Burkholderiales; family Sphaerotilaceae; genus Aquincola; species uncultured Aquincola sp. Next base: position 8,646 of record NZ_CAXFDV010000705.1, on the reverse strand, counting down.
ACAAGCTCTACTCGCCCGACGGCCCCACCGGCCGGCTGGGCCTGCTGGAGCTGCGCGCCTTCGAGATGCCGCCGCATGCCCGCATGAGCCTGGTGCAGCAGCTGCTGCTGCGCGCGTTGGTGTCGTGGTTCTGGAAGCAGCCCTACAAGGGCAACGGCACCACGCGGCTCACGCGCTGGGGCACCGGCCTGCACGACCGCTTCCTGCTGCCCACCTTCGTGAAGATGGACTTCGACGACGTGATCGCCGAACTCAACCACGCGGGTTTCGCCTTCGATGCGCAGTGGTTCGCGCCGCACCTGGAGTTCCGCTTCCCGCTGGTGGGCCATGTGGCCACGCAAGGCATCGAGCTGACGCTGCGCAACGCGCTGGAGCCCTGGCACGTGATGGGCGAAGAGGGCGCCATCGGCGGCACGGTGCGCTACGTCGATTCGTCGCTGGAGCGGCTGGAAGTCAAGGTCACCGGCCTCAACGACAACCGCCACGTCATCACCGCCAACGGCCAGGCGGTGCCGCTGCAGCCCACCGGCCGCATCGGCGAGTTCGTCTGCGGCGTGCGCTACCGCGCGTGGCAGCCGCCTTCGGCGCTGCACCCCACCATCGGCGTGCATGCACCGCTCACCTTCGACATCGTGGACAACTGGCTGGGCCGCTCCATCGGCGGCTGCCGCTACCACGTGGCGCATCCGGGCGGCCGCAACTACGACACCTTCCCGATCAATGCGTACGAGGCCGAAAGCCGCCGGCTGGCGCGTTTCTTCGCCGCCGGCCACACACCGGGCGCGATGAAGGTGGTGCCGGCGCAGCCGAGCCGGGAATTCCCATTCACGCTCGACCTGCGCCTGGGGTAACGTCGCGGGCTTGTGCCGTGAACTGATAAAAGTGTGAGCGACCCGTTGCCTTTCGATTCCGCCCCGACACCCGCGTCGGGGCTGCTGGCACAGCTCGACCTGCCCGAACCCGACAGCTTCGATGAACTGCGCGACGCCGCCGGCCACCTGCGGCCGGCGTGGCGCCGGTTCTTCGACTGGCTGCCGGCGGGCGAAACCCCGGCCGGCTTCGACAAGCGGCTGGAGCTGATCGCCCAGCAGATCAAGGTCGACGGCGTCACCCACAACATCCACGATGCCGATGGCACGGCCGCGCGACCCTGGTCGCTCGAGCTGCTGCCCATGCTCATCGAGCCGGCCGACTGGGCGGTGATCGAGCGGGGCGTGTCGCAGCGCGCGCTGCTGCTCGACACGATGATGGCCGACGTGTACGGCGAGCAGACGCTGCTGCGCGAGTCGCTGCTGCCACCCAGCCTGCTGTACCGCCACCCGGGCTACCTGCGGCCGCTGCACGGCGTGCGGCCGCCGGGCGGCGTGCACCTGCACATCGCCGCGTTTGATCTGGCCCGCGGGGCCGACGGCCACTGGTGGGTGATCTCGCAGCGCACGCAAGGCCCCTCGGGCCTGGGCTATGTGCTGCACAACCGGCTCATCATCTCGCGGGTGTTCCCCGAGGCTTTCCGCGAGATGCGGGTGCAGCACATCGCCTCCAGCTACCGGCGCCTGCTCGACACGGTGGAAGCGCAGGCGCGCCAGATCGCCGGTGGCTCGCCGCGGGTGGTGCTGCTCACCTCGGGCCCTTACAACGAAACCTACTTCGAGCATGCCTACCTGGCGCGCTACCTGGGCGTGCCGCTGGTCGAAGGCGGCGACCTGACGGTGCGTGCCGACCGCTTGTACCTGCGCACCGTGGCCGGCCTGGAGCCGGTGCATGGCGTGGTGCGCCGGCTGGACGACGACTACTGCGACCCGCTGGAGCTGCGGCCCGATTCCACGCTGGGCATTCCCGGCCTGCTGCAGGCGGTGCGCGCCGGCCATGTGGTGGTGGCCAATGCGCTGGGCAGCGGCTTCCTCGAATCGCCGGCGGTGCAGGGCTTTCTGCCCGCCATCTCGCGCCGGCTGCTGGGGCAGGAGCTGGCCATGCCGTCGCTGCCCTCGTGGTGGTGCGGCGAGGCGGCGGCCTTCAAGGCCGTGCTGCCCACGCTGGCCGAGCGGGTGCTGCGCCCGGCCTTTCCGCACCCCGAGCGCGGCCGTGCCAACGTGCCCGGCGAAGCCGGCGTGGCCGAGTGGATGCGCCGCATCCAGGACGACCCCGACGCCTGGCTGGCGCAGGGCCGGCTGCTGCTGTCGCGCACGCCGATGTGGCGCGGCGGCAAGCCCAGCGCCGGCGCCGCCATGCTGCGCGTGTACGCCATTGCCGACACCGAGCGCCGCTGGCATGTGCTGCCCGGCGGCATGACCCGCGTGGCCACGCGCACGCCGCTGTCGGTGTCGATGCAGCATGGCGGCTCCAGCCTCGACACCTGGGTGCTGACCGACGGCGCGGTGGACACCTTCTCGATGCTGCCGCAGCGGCTCAAGGTCGATGACATCGCCACCCGTCGCCGGCCCGTCAGCAGCCGCACCGCCGAGAACCTGTTCTGGCTGGGCCGCTACACCGAGCGCACCGAGCAGGCGGTGCGCCTGGCGCGCGCCATGCTCAACACCATGGACGCCGACCTCGACCCGCCGGCACCGGTGATGGACGCGCTGTGCCGGCTGGCCATCTTCAACGGCCTGGCGGCCTACGGCACGCCCAGCGCTTCGCGCGCGCCGCAGCTGTTCGAGCGCAGCGTGCTGGCCGCGCTGGCGTCTGGCGCCGCCAAGGCCAAGTCGGGCAGCCGGCCGGCGGTCACCAGCATCGCCAGCCACATCGGCGCGCTGGAGTATTCGGCCAGCGCGCTGCGCGACCGGCTGTCGCCCGAGCAGGTGAACCTGGTGCGCCGCATGGGCGAAGAGTTCAATGCCACCTTCGCCACGCTGGACGACAAGCTGCCCACCGTGGCGCAGGCCATGCCGGCGCTCGACCGGCTGGGCCTGCAGCTGGCCGCCGTCACCGGCGCGCAGACCGACCGCATGACACGCGACCACGGCTGGCGCCTGCTCACCGTCGGCCGGCTGATCGAGCGGCTGGCCGGCATGGCCCACACCCTGCACACGCTGCTCGACGAAGACGCGCTGTGCAGCGCCGTGGGCGTGGACCTGGTGCTCGACCTGTTCGACAGCACGCTCACCTTCCGCTCGCGCTACCAGCGGCATGAAGACCTGCTGGCCCTGGTCGACCTGCTGGTGCTGGACGATGCCAACCCGCGCGCCTTTGCCGGCGTGCTGCGCCGCCTGCGCACCGAGCTGGGCAAGCTGCCCGGCACGCCCAGCGCCATCGACGCGCTGCGTGAGCGGCTGCCGGCCGAAGGCGCCGGCATCACGCTCGACGAGCTGCGCGACCTGGACGACGAAGCCCTGCGTCAGCAGCTGTGCGGCCTGTCCGATCGGCTGCAGCAGGCCGGCGCCCGGCTGTCCGACGACGTCGGCCAGCGTTATTTCGCCCATGCGGAAGGCGGCGATCGCCTGCGCCGGGTCTAGTCGCACGATGAGCCGCATGCCTTCTTCGCCCGGTGTCGCCCTGCAGGTCGAGCACGTCACCCGCTACCACTACGCCGCGCCGGTCGACCTGGCGCAGCACGAAGCCTTTCTGCGGCCGATCGAAGACGAGTTCCAGCGCGTCGAAGGCTTCGAGATGGGTGTGGAGCCCGAGCCGCTGCACCACAGCACCGGCCGCGACCGCTACGGCAACACCCGCACCTTCTTCACCGTCAGCGGCGCGCACCGGCGGCTGGACGTGTGGGCCCGCAGCCGTGTGCGCGCGCTGCCGCGCAACCACGAAGCGCGGCTGGCCGGCACCCAGGCCTGGGAGCAGGTGGCCGCCCGGCTGCGTTATGCGGCGCGTGCGCCTTACGAGCCCGCCTGCGAGTTCGCCGTCGAATCGCCTTACGTACCGCGGCTGCCCGAGTTGTTCGAGTTCGCGAACGAATCGCTGCTACCGGGGCGGCCGATCGGTCTTTGCGCGGTCGACCTGATGCACCGCATCTACCGCGACTTCCGCTACCAGAGCGCCAGCACCACCATCGACACGCCGCTGTCCACGGTGATGCAGGAGCGGCGCGGCGTGTGCCAGGACTTTGCGCACCTGATGATCGGCGCCTTGCGCATGCACGGGCTGGCGGCCCGCTACGTCAGCGGCTACCTGCTGACCACGCCGCCCGGCGCCACCGACGAGCAGGCCGATGGCGAAGAGGCCCTGGTGGCCGCCGCTGCCAGCGTGGGCGCGCCGCGCTTCATCGGCGCCGATGCCTCGCATGCCTGGGTGTCGGTGTGGTGCCCCGAGCCTGAAGGCGACGGCTTCTGGCTGGAGCTGGACCCCACCAACGACATGCTGCCGGCCACCGACCATGTGCGCCTGGCCTATGGCCGCGACTTCGGCGACGTGACGCCGTTGCGCGGCGTGATTCGAGGTGGCGGCGACCATGCGCTGGAGGTCGGCGTCAAAACGGAAAGAGTGGTTTGAAGTGCCCCGCATCGGGGCGATTTGGGCCTGGAAGTTGCTAAAGGTCCGGTAAAGAGGAGATCCCATGAAAACGGCCTACGACGAAATGCAGGTCAACGCCAGCGAGGTCCGCGAGCATTACCGCACCTATCAAAACTGGCTGAAGCAACAACCCAGCGACGTGATGCGCTCACGCCGCGAAGAGGCCGAAGTCATCTTCCGCCGCGTCGGCATCACCTTCGCGGTGTACGGCGCCAAGGACGAAGACGGCTCGGGCACCGAGCGGCTGATTCCTTTCGACCTCATCCCGCGGGTGATTCCCAGCGGCGAATGGCGCGAGATGGAAAAGGGCCTGCGCCAGCGGGTCAATGCGCTCAACCGCTTCCTGTACGACGTCTACCACGACCAGGAAATCATCAAGGCCGGCATCGTGCCGCGTGAGCAGGTCGTCAACAACGCGCAATTCCGGCCCGAGATGATGGGCGTCAACCTGCCGGGCAATGTGTATTCGCACATCTCCGGCATCGACATCGTGCGTGCCGGCAATGCCGATGGCAGTGGCACCTACTACGTGCTGGAAGACAACCTGCGTGTGCCCAGCGGCGTGAGCTACATGCTCGAGAACCGCAAGATGATGATGCGGCTGTTCCCCGAGCTGTTCAGCCAGCACCGCGTGGCGCCGGTGGCCCATTACCCCGACCTGCTGCTCGATACCCTGCGCGCCGTCTCGCCCTCGGGCGTGAACGATCCGGTGGTGGTGGTGCTGTCGCCCGGCATGTACAACAGCGCCTACTTCGAGCATGCCTTCCTGGCCCAGCAGATGGGCGTGGAACTGGTCGAAGGCAAGGACCTGTTCGTCGACGACAACTTCGTGTTCATGCGCACCACGCAGGGCCCCAAGCGGGTGGACGTGGTCTACCGCCGGGTGGACGACGACTTTCTCGACCCCAAGGCCTTCCGCCCCGACTCCACGCTGGGCTGCGCCGGCCTGCTCGACGTCTACCGCAGCGGCAACATCACCTTGTGCAACGCCATCGGCACCGGCGTGGCGGACGACAAGTCCATCTACCCGTACGTGCCCAAGATGATCGAGTTCTACCTCGGTGAAAAGCCCATCCTGCAGAACGTGCCCACCTACCTGGGCCGCGAGTCCGAAGGCCTGAAGTACATGCTCGACCACATGGACCAGCTGGTGGTCAAGGAAGTGCACGGCGCCGGCGGCTACGGCATGTTGATCGGCCCGGCCGCCACCAAGGCCGAGATCGCCGACTTCCGCAAGGTGGTGGAAAGCAACCCCACCAACTACATCGCGCAGCCCACGCTGTCGCTGTCCAGCTGCCCGACCTTCGTCGAGTCGGGCATCGCGCCGCGCCACATCGACCTGCGGCCCTTCGTGCTGTCGGGTAAGACGGTGCAGATGGTGCCGGGCGGCCTCACTCGCGTCGCGCTGAAGGAAGGATCCCTGGTCGTCAATTCGTCGCAAGGCGGCGGCACGAAGGACACCTGGGTGCTGGAAGCCTGAGAGACAGGAGAACAACAATGCTTTCGAGAACCGCCGACCACCTCTACTGGATGGCGCGCTACATGGAGCGTGCCGAGAACACGGCCCGCATGCTGGACGTGAACTACCAGACCTCGCTGCTGCCGCAGTCGGCCGAAGAGGCCGAGCAAGGCTGGCGCGGCCTGCTCAGCATCAGCGAGCTGACCTGGGGCTTCCGCGAGAAGTACCAGGACTTCAGCGCCAAGAACGTCATGGACTTCATGGTGCGCGACGAGTCCAACTTCTCCAGCATCGCCAGTTGCCTGCGCGCGGCCCGCGAGAACGCCCGGGCGGTGCGCGGCGCGCTGACCACCGAGGTCTGGGAAACGCAGAACCAGACCTGGCTGGAGTTCAACCGCATGATCAAGGGCACGGACTTCCACCGTGACCCGAGCGCGCTGTTCGAGTGGGTCAAGTTCCGCTCGCACCTCAGCCGCGGCGTGACGGTGGGCACCATGCTGCAGGACGAGGCGCTGCACTTCCTGCGCATCGGCACCTTCCTGGAACGGGCCGACAACACCGCGCGGTTGCTGGACGTCAAGTTCCAGTCGCTGGCCGGCGACTTCTTCGGCAGCAACGCCAAGGAAGCGCAGGAGGTCGACTTCTACCACTGGAGCGCGGTGCTGCGTTCGGTCTCGGGCTTCGAGGTCTATCGCAAGGTGTACCGCAACGTGATCCGCCCCGAGAAGGTGGCCGAGCTGCTGATCCTGCGTGAAGACATGCCCCGCTCGCTGGTGGCCTGCCTGAACGAGGTGGTGAGCAACCTGCAGATGGTGGCCAACGACCAGAGCCGCGAAACCCTGCGCCGCGCCGGCCGCATCCGCGCCGACCTGATGTACGGCCGCATCGACGAGATCCTGGCGACCGGGCTGCATGCGTACCTGACGCAGTTCCTGGATCGCGTCGGCGACCTGGGTGTGGGCATCAGCCGGGACTTCCTGGTGCCTGTGGCGGCTTGATGTAGCCGGGCGCCTACCGAGCCCCCAGCCGCGCGGCGTTGACCGTGGCGCCCAGGTCGATCACCGCCATCGCGTAGTAGCTCGACCAGTTGTAGCGGGTCACGGCATAGAAGTTGGCGGTGCCGGCCACATAGCTGGGCGCGGCTTCGCCGTTCTGCAGCTCCACCAGGGCCAGCAGGCCTTCGTGGCGGCGGGCGTCTTCGTTGAGCACGGCGCCCAGGTCGGCCATCTGCGTGGCGGTGAACGTGGGCGTGATGTCGGGCGCCAGCAGGGTGGCGCGCTGGGTGGTGTCGGTGGGCACGGCCACCTCGTAGTGGGTGGGCATGCCGCGCTGCCAGCCGTGGTTGGCCAGGTAGTGGGCCACGCTGCCGATGGCGTCCACCGGGCTGTTCAGCAGGTCGATGTGGCCGTCGCCGTCGAAGTCGACCGCATGCCGGTTGATGCTGCCAGGCATGAACTGCGGCAGGCCGATGGCGCCGGCATACGAGCCCTTGACCGTCTGCGGATCGCAGCCGTCGCGGGCACACCAGGCCAGCAGCTCTTCCAGCTCGCCGCGGAAAAACGGCGTGCGGTCCTTGCGCCCGGTCGGGAAGTCGAAGGCCAGCGTGGCCAATGCGTCCAGCACGCGGAAGTTGCCGGTCATGCGGCCGTACAGCGTTTCCACGCCGATGATGCCGACGACGATCTGCGCCGGCACGCCGTACTGCGCCTCGGCCCGCGCCAGCGCGGCTTCATGCTGCTGCCAGAAGCGCAGGCCGGCGTTGATGCGGGTGGGCTCGATAAAGCGGGCGCGGTAGGCCATCCAGCTTTTGGCGGTGCCGGCCGGCGGCGGCATGATGAGCCGCGCCACCGAAGGCAGGTAACGCGCCTGGGCCAGCTGCTGGCGCACCCAGGCGGGGTCGAGCTGGCGGCGCTGGGCCAGGTCGTCGGCAAAGGCCATCACGTCGTCGCGGCGCCCGTAGGTGACGACGTCGGGCGCATCGTCGGCGCGCGCCTTGGCGGTCTTGGACGCCTTGTCCTTGGCGGCTGGCTTGCTGGTGCTGGCGTGGGCCGGCTTCGACGCCGGCTTGCCGGTCGCGGCGCCGGACGCGGTTTTCTTGGCAGGGGCGGCGCCGGTGGCCGGGTTGGCCTGCGTCAGCAGTGGCACCAACAACAGCGGTGCCACCAGCAGCGGCAGGGCCAGGGCGGCGGCTGGCAGCAGCCCGCCCACGGTTCGCCGGGCAGGGCCCGGCCAGGTTCTCAAGGTCATCGGCGCATTATCCCGAGCGGCGTGCGGCGGCCGTGGCGCGCTGGAAGCGGCGCTGCCAGCCGCGGTCGGGGCGCTGGCTGGCGCCGGGCGCATAGCGCAGGGCATCCAGCGCGTCCAGCTCGGTGGCCACGGCCTGGCCGCGCTCGCCCAGCTGGTCGCGCACCCGCTGCGCCAGCGTGCGCGGCCCCTCGAAGGGTCGGGCCGGCACGCCGAGCAGGGCCAGGCGGGCGCGCAGGTCGGCCTGCAACCGCTCCCAGGGGTCGCGGCGCTGGCGGTCCCACAGCGCCCAGCCGGCGCCCAGCAGCGCGGCGCCGCTGGCCAGCCCGATCGTCATCAGCGCCAGGTCTTCCCAGCGCGGCGTCTCGAAGCCTAGCTGCTTGAGCAGGTCGAACTGCTGGCTGCGCGAGTAGTTCAGCACCCACTGGTTCCAGCGGTTGTTCACCCGCTCGTAGGTGCCGCGCCAGCGCTCCAGCAGCGCGGGGCTC
>NZ_CAXFDV010000704.1:0-3132 GCF_964001545.1 uncultured Aquincola sp. | reverse complement strand
GCTGGTGAGCGGCGAGCATGTGGGCGCGCTGGCGATGAGCGAGCCCAACGCCGGCTCCGACGTGGTGAGCATGAAGCTGCGCGCCGAGCGCAAGGGCGACCGCTACGTGCTCAACGGCAGCAAGATGTGGATCACCAACGGCGGCGATGCCGACGTGCTGGTGGTGTACGCCAAGACGGAGCCAGAGGCCGGTGCCAAGGGCATGACGGCCTTCATCATCGAAAAGGGTTTCAAGGGCCTGGGCTACGGCCAGAAGCTGGACAAGCTGGGCATGCGCGGCAGCAACACCTGGCCGCTCTTCTTCGACAACTGCGAGGTGCCGGCCGAGAACGTGCTGGGCGCCGAAGGCGGCGGCGTGAAGGTGTTGATGAGCGGCCTGGACTACGAGCGCGCCGTGCTCAGCGGCGGGCCGCTGGGCATCATGGCCGCCTGCATGGACGTGGTGACGCCTTATGTGCATGAGCGCAAGCAGTTCGGCCAGAGCATCGGCGAGTTCCAGCTGATGCAGGGCAAGCTGGCCGACCTGTACACCACCTGGCAGGCCTGCCGGGCCTACGCCTATGCGGTGGGCCAGGCCTGTGACCGCGCCGACCACAGCCGCACGCTGCGCAAGGACGCGGCCGGCGTCATCCTCTACACCGCCGAGAAGGCCACCTGGATGGCCGGCGAGGCCATCCAGACGCTGGGCGGCGTGGGCTACACCAACGAGTACCCCACCGGCCGGCTGTGGCGCGATGCCAAGCTGTACGAGATCGGTGCCGGCACCAGCGAGATCCGCCGCATGCTGATCGGCCGCGAGCTGTTTGCCGAGACGATGTAAGCCATGCAAGCCCTGCCTTCCCAAGTCAACACCCGCAGCGACGAGTTCAAGGCCAACGCGCAGCGCATGCGCGAAGCCGTGGAAGACCTGCGCGCCCAGGTGGCCCAGGCCGCGCTGGGCGGTGGCGAAGCCGCGCGCAGCAAGCATGTGGCCCGCGGCAAGCTGCTGCCGCGCGACCGCGTGCAGCAGCTGCTGGACCCCGGCACGCCCTTCCTCGAGATCGGCCAGCTGGCCGCCCACGGCATGTACGACGGCGCGGCGCCCGCGGCCGGCGTGATCACCGGCATCGGCCGCGTGCAGGGCCAGGAATGCATGATCGTGGCCAACGACGCCACGGTGAAGGGCGGCACCTACTACCCGATGACGGTCAAGAAGCACCTGCGGGCGCAGGAGATCGCCGAGGCCAATCACCTGCCCTGCATCTACCTGGTGGACTCGGGCGGCGCCAACCTGCCGAATCAAGACGAGGTGTTCCCCGACCGCGACCACTTCGGCCGCATCTTCTTCAACCAGGCCAACATGTCGGCCCAGGGCATTCCGCAACTGGCGGTGGTGATGGGCTCATGCACCGCTGGCGGCGCCTATGTGCCGGCCATGAGCGACGAGGCCATCATCGTCAAGAACCAGGGCACCATCTTCCTGGGCGGCCCGCCGCTGGTCAAAGCCGCCACCGGCGAGGTGGTGAGCGCCGAAGACCTGGGCGGCGGCGACGTGCACACCCGCGTCTCGGGCGTGGCCGACCACCTGGCCGACAACGACAGCCATGCGCTGTACCTGGCCCGTCGCGTGGTGGCCAGCTTCAACCGCCGCAAGCCCGCCACGGTGACGCTGGAAGCCAGCGAAGAGCCCTTGTACGACCCGGCCGAGCTGTACGGCGTGATACCCGCCGACACCCGCAAGCCCTACGACGTGCGCGAGGTCATCGCCCGGCTGGTGGACGGCTCGCGCTTCGACGAGTTCAAGGCCCGCTACGGCGCCACGCTGGTCACCGGCTTTGCGCGCCTGTACGGCATGCCGGTGGGCATCGTGGCCAACAACGGCATCCTGTTCGGTGAATCGGCGCAGAAGGGCGCGCACTTCATCGAGCTGTGCGCCCAGCGCGGCGTGCCGCTGGTGTTCTTGCAAAACATCACCGGCTTCATGGTGGGCCGCAAGTACGAAAACGCCGGCATTGCCAAGGACGGCGCCAAGATGGTCACCGCCGTGGCCACCGCCCAGGTGCCCAAGCTGACGATGGTGATCGGCGGCAGCTTCGGCGCCGGTAACTACGGCATGTGCGGCCGCGCGTTTGCGCCGCGCTTCTTGTGGATGTGGCCCAACGCACGCATCAGCGTGATGGGCGGCGAGCAGGCCGCCAGCGTGCTGGCCACCGTCAAGCGCGACGGCATCGAGGCCAAGGGCGGCCAGTGGTCGGCCGACGAGGAAGAGCGCTTCAAGGCCCCCATCCGCCAGCAGTACGAAGACCAGGGCCACCCCTACTACGCCACCGCCCGGCTGTGGGACGACGGCGTGATCGACCCCGCGCAGGCGCGGCGCACGCTGGGCCTGTCGCTGGCCGCCGCGCTCAATGCGCCGATCGCGCCGACCAAGTTCGGTCTCTTCCGCATGTGAGGGCGCAGGCATGAGCAGTTGTATAGACATCGAGCACCGCGGCCCCGTGGCCTGGCTGTGGATGAACCGCGCCGAGCTGCACAACGCCTTCGACGAACACCTGATCGCCGAGTTGACGGCCGCCTTGCAGGCGCTGGACGCCGACGAGGCGGTGCGCGTGGTCGTGCTGGCCGGCCGCGGCAAGAGCTTCTCGGCCGGCGCCGACCTGAACTGGATGAAGCGCCAAGGCGCCGCCAGCCAACAAGACAACCTGGCCGACGCCCGCAAGCTGGCCGAGCTGTTCCGTGTGCTGGCCGGCTGCGCCACGCCCACGCTGGCCCGGGTGCAAGGCGCGGCCATGGGGGGCGGCATGGGCCTGGCCGCGGCCTGCGACATCTGCGTGGCGTCCACCGCGGCCAGCTTTGCCACGTCGGAGGTGCGGCTGGGCATCCTGCCCGGTGTCATCAGCCCGTACATGGTGCGCGCCATCGGTGAGCGGCAGGCTTATCGCTACTTTCAAACCGCCGAACGCATCAACGCCGCGCGTGCGCGCGAGCTGGGCCTGGTGCACGAAGTGGCCGAGCCCGAGCAGCTGGACACCGCGGTGCAGGCCCTGGTGGACGCGCTGCTGGCCGGCGGCCCGCAGGCGCAGGCGGCTTCCAAGGACCTGATCCGCGCAGTGGCCGGCCGACCGGTGGACGCGGCCCTGATCGAGGACACCG
>NZ_CAXFDV010000703.1:0-5828 GCF_964001545.1 uncultured Aquincola sp. | reverse complement strand
TCGCCGGGCTGTTCCACCATCTGCATGAAGGCATCGCCGGGGCGTTCTTCCAGCTTGCTGGACAGCTCGGCCGGCAGCGGCTGCTGCGGCGGCCAGGGCGCCAGCGCTTCGTACACTTTGCTGGCCTGGCGCTCGCGCAGCACCGCCTGGTAGGCGTTGCGCACCTCGGGCTTGACGATGTAGAGCAGCACGCCCGCGGTCTCGCGGTCCAGCCGGTGCATGGGCACCAGGGTGTCGATGCCCAGCAGCCGCTTGAGCCGCACGGTGACGGTTTCCTGCAGGTAGCGGCCGCTGGGCGACACCGCCAGGAAGTGCGGCTTGTCCACCGCCAGCAGGTGCTCGTCCTCGTGCAGCAGCTCGATCTCGAACGGTACCCGCGGCTCGGGCGGCAGCTGGCGCCAGTACCAATACACGGCGCCGCCCTGGCAGGCTTCGTCCGCCTGCAACGGCCGGCCTTCCAGCGTCAGCACGTCGCCACGGGCCAGACGCTCGGGCCAGTCGGCCACCGCCGGCAGCCGCGCCTGCAAAAAGGCCAGCACCGTGGGCCAGGGGCCGCCGCTCACCGCCACCCGGCTGGGGCTGACGCCTTCGCGCATCGGCGGCGACCAGGCCACGCGGGGGCGCGTCATGCGTCGCCGGCCGCGGCCTGCAGCCGCCGGGCGCGTTGCAGCCGCCAGGCTTCGTCGGGCTGAGTGGGGTCGTACACCTGGGCGGGGCCGGTGGCGGTTTGCTGCAGCTGCGTGTCCAGCGCGATGCGGTTGTCGAACACGAAGCACTCGCCCTGCCAGTCGCGCGCGGCATCGGGCAGCGCCTCAAAGTAGCCGAGGATGCCGCCCTGCAGCTGCCGCACCTGCAGGCCCAGACTGCGCAGCCACGGCGCGGTCTTGTCGCAGCGGATGCCGCCGGTGCAGTACATCGCCACCGGCCGGCCTTCGGCCCGCCAGGCGGGCGCCTGCGCCAGCACCCAGGCGCGGAAGTCGCGGAAGTTGGGCACCTGCGGATCGACGGCGCCACGGAAGCGCCCCAGCCGCCATTCGAAGTGGTTGCGGTTGTCCAGCACCACCGCGCGGCCTTCGTCCAGCAGCGCGCGCCACTGGGCGGGGCTGAGGTGGGAGTCGTCTTCTTCGTCCGGCGGCGGCAGCGCGTCGGCCCCGGGCAGGCCCAGCGCCACCAGCTCGGGCTTGGTGTTGACCTTGAGCCGCGCATAAGGCGCGGTGTGGCCGTGGCTGTGCTTGAACACCAGGCCTTGCAGCGCGCCACCGAAGACGGGGCTGCCGACCAGCGCGGTTTCGAAGGCCTGCACCGCGGCCGGCGTGCCGGCGACGGCGCCGCTCAGGCCCTCCGGCGCCAGGGTGATGGCGCCGGTCACGCCTTGCGCCAGGGTGATGGCGCCGGTGAGCTCACGGGCGAGCGCGCGCACGGCCTCGGCCACCGCAGCCGGGTCGGCCACCGGCGTGAAGCGGTAGAAGCTGCTGTGCAGCCAATGGGAAGCGCCGGCCATGGAAGGGGCCGGCGCAGCAGGATCAACGGGCATGCCGGCATTTTGGCCGCTGCCCGCGGGGCGCCGTTGGGCCCCGCCGAATTCAGTTCAGCGTCACCGGCACCGGGCGCGTCAGCAGGTCGACGTAGAGCTCGAAGAAGCGGGCGTTGTCGAAGCGGGTCACCACCGTCATCTTCTGCAGCGTCACGCCGGCCGGCGGTGTGTCATAGCCCACCGAGCGACCGTTCTCGGGGTCGCCGTTGCGGGCGATCACGTCCACGTACTCTTCACGCGTCTGCGTGGCGTAGCCGGGGTCCAGCAGGTAGGCCAGCACCAGCGTGTCCCAGATGTTCTGGGTGTACTCGGGGTTGTTCTCGAAGCCGTTGTTGCCGCTGAAGCCATAGCCGTTGAGCTGCTGGAACAGCCGCGTGACGGCCGTGGGCTGCGCCGGGTGGGCGATGCGGTCGTAGATGGGCTTGGTCAGCAGCACGGTGTCGGTGACGTCCAGCGGCACCACCACCTGCTTGATCGGCAGCCGCACCACCTGCTGCGCGGCGTCGGGGTCGAACCACCAGTTGAACTCGGCCGCGCGGGTGGTGTTGCCCGCCACGTGCACCGCGCCGCCCATGTAGATGATCTGCTTGATCAGCGGCACGATCTCGGGGTTGCGCTGCACCGCCTTGGCGATGTTGGTCAGCGGGCCGATGGCCAGGATGGTGACCTCGCGCGGGTTGGCCTTGACGGTGTCGACGATGAAGTCCACCGCGCTCTTGGCCTGCACCTGGGTGCTGGTGGCAAAGCCGTCGGGCGGCGCCACCAGGTCGGCATCACTTTGCGGCTGCGGGCTGCTCCAGGCGCCCAGGTAGCCGTCGCCACCGGCGCCGGCCGCCTGCTCGGCCTGCACCGCGGCGTAGTCGTGGTTCAGCGGCAGGTTCTCGCCGGCGTACACCGGAATCTTCGCGCCCGCGCCCATGCGCTCCATGCTCTTGAGCGCATCGGCCACGCCCTGGCGCAGCCACTGGTTGCCCGACACCACGCTGATGCCCATCACCTGGGTGCGGCCCTGCGCCTGCAACTGCGCGGCCATCACGCCCAACTGGCCGTCGTCGCTCATGGTGTTGTAGTCGCTGTCGATGATGACCTTCATCGGCCCATCATCGCTGTCGTTGCCGCAGCCGGCCAGCAAGGCGGCGCAAAGCGCCAGCACCCATCCCAATCTCATGTCCGTCTCCTCGGTGTGTGTGGGGGATGCGCTTCAGTCTAGGCGTCGCAAACGTTTGCGCAAACGTTTGCGACTGATGGATTGCCCGCAATGGTGCAACGGGCTGTATCGGCGGGACGGCGCTCAGCGCGGCGGGCGGAACGGCTTGCTGAGGTGGCGCGAGCCCGCCAGGCCGAAGCGCCAGGGCAGCTCCACCGCCTTGCTGATGCCGATGCGCGGGCCGGTGACCACATTCACCGACCCCTCGGCCGGCCGCAGCTCGAAGGGCGGCGCATTCAGCGGCAGGCCGTCGTGCGCGCGGGTGATGCCCAGGGCCTGCCCCACGCGGCCGGGGCCGGCGCACAGCAGCCGGTCGTCCAGCAGGCCGCCGCGGCGCTCACGCAGCAGGTCCAGCCCGAACAGCGGCTCAATCGCGCGGATGAGCACGCCCGCACCGTGGCCCGCCTCGCGGCAGACGAAGTTCATGCACCAGTGGATGCCGTACGAGCGGTAGACGTACACATGCGCCGGCGGCCCGAACATCGAGGCATTGCGCGGCCGTGGCCCCACATGGCTGTGCGAGGCCGGGTCCTCGCGGTCGTAGGCCTCGGTCTCGACGATGCGGCCGCCCACCCCATCGACCAGCAGCAGCACGCCGATGAGGGACCGGGCCACCTGCGGTGCGTCGGCCATGAAGTCGACGCCGGCCAGGAGTGCGCCGCCATCGGGTCGCCGCATGGGCGAAGGTTGGGCGGGTTCTAACTGCATGCCAGCGCGAGACTTCATGCCGGCCATTCTTATGCGCTCGCCCGGAGGGCATGGCGTAGGCAAGAAAAAAGCACCTGGCGTCTCCGCGAGGTGCTTCATCTTTTTGGTGGGCGGTGCAGGGTTCGAACCTGCGACCCCTGCCGTGTGAAGGCAGTGCTCTACCGCTGAGCTAACCGCCCGGAAATCTGCGGCGTTTGTTGTTCTTCTCGTGTTCCGGCAAGCCTCGCAGTATGCCACAGGCTATGCGGATTGCAACTGTCTCCACAAAGTTTTTTGTCCACTGGCCTTGTCCAGCTCGGCCAGCACCGCTTCGTGGGCCTGCAGCTCCTCGGGCGTGGGCTCGAGCACGATGAGCTCGAAGGCGCTGAAGTCGATGGGCGCGGCGGCGAGCTCGCCGCTGCCTTCGCTGCCCACGTCGATCACCAGGCTCTCCTGGCCGCGGGTCATGTTGATGTAGACCTCGGCCAGCAGGCCGGCGTCCAGCAGCGCGCCGTGCAGCGTGCGGTTGCTGTTGTCCACCTCCAGCCGCTTGCACAGGCTGTCGAGCGAGTTGCTCTTGCCCGGGAACATGTCGCGGGCCATCAGCAGCGAGTCGGTGATGCGGCCCACATGCTGCGCAAAGCGCGGGCGGCCCAGGCGGCGCAGCTCTTCGTTCAGGAAGCCGACGTCGAAGGCGGCGTTGTGGATCACGATCTCGGCACCGGCCAAGTAGTCCATCAGCTCGTCGGCGATGGCGGCGAACAACGGCTTGTCGGACAGGAACTTGTCGGTCAGGCCGTGGATCTTGACTGCGTCTTCCGAGTTCTTGCGCTCCGGGTTCAGGTAGAAATGCTTGTTGTTGCCGGTCAGCCGCCGGTTCACCATTTCCACACAGCCGATTTCGATGACGCGGTCGCCGCTCTCGGGGCTGAGGCCGGTGGTTTCGGTGTCGAGGAAGATCTGTCTCATGCCTGGCTCCCGGCCACGTGCGCAGGCTTGCCGCTGTCGCCCGGCCCGGCGCGCCACCACAGCAGCACACCGGCCAGCACCATCGGCACGCACAGCCACTGGCCCATGCTCATGTTCAAGGCCAGCAGCCCGAGGAAGCTGTCCGGCTCACGGAAATACTCGGCGATGAAGCGGAAGCTGCCGTAGCCCACCAAAAACGCGCCCGACACCCGGCCGGTGGCATGCGGCCGCCGCGCATACACCCACAGCAGGATGAAGAGCAGCACGCCTTCCAGGCTGAACTGGTACAGCTGAGAAGGGTGGCGCGGGATGTCGCTACCCGACTGCGGAAACACCATCGCCCAGGGCAGCGAGGGGTCGGCCGCGCGGCCCCACAGCTCGCCGTTGATGAAGTTGCCGATGCGGCCCGAGGCCAGGCCCAGCGGCACGCAGGGCGCGATCAGGTCGGTCACCTCGAAAAAGGCGCGCTGGCGCCGCCGCGCGAACACCGCCATGGCCACCAGCACGCCCAGCAGCCCGCCGTGGAAGGACATGCCGCCCTTCCACAGCATCAGCATCTCCAGCGGGTGGCTGAGGTAGTAGCCGGGCTTGTAGAACAGCGAGTAGCCCAGCCGCCCGCCCACGATCACGCCGACCACGCCGAAGAACAGCAGATCTTCCACGTCGCGGCGGGTCCAGCCGCGCTGGGCGTAGGTCGGCTGGCGGGTGCGCAGCGTGGCCAGCCAGAGAAACAGCCCGAACGCCACCAGGTAGGTCAGGCCGTACCAGTGGATGGCCAGCGGCCCCAGGCGCAGGGCGATCGGATCGAATTGCGGGTGGACGAGCATCCGGGTCAACTCCTGTCAGTGGGCGGCGATTGTCGCCGCGCCGGCAAAACCGCCTGCCCGTGGTCCATCACGTGGTCGACGAAGCGCTGCACCACCGGCGGCGCCGGCTCGGGCCACAGCAGGCTGGTCTGCGCCGCCAGCTGCACGCCCTGCACCGCCCGGTACACCACGCCGGGCCGCTGCAGCTGCACCAGGCTTTGCGGCACCCAGGCCACGCCCATGCCGCCGCTCACCAGGTTGACGATGGTCTGCATCTGGATCGCTTCCTGTGCGATGCGCGGCGTGAAGCCGGCGCCGCGGTAGGCGGCCACCACCGCATCGAACAGCGATGGCGTGATCTGCCGCGGGAAGATGACCAGCGGCTCGGCCGCCGCCTCGGCAAAGCGCAGCGTGCGCCGCGTGGCCAGCGGGTGCGTGGCCGGCAGCACCAGCTGCATCGGCTCGGTCAGCACCGTGCGGGCGCCGAAGCCCGGCGGCGCCGCATCGGGCGCATGCAGCACGAAGCCGGCGTCGATCTCCTCGGCCGCGAACGCCGCCAGTTGCACGTCCAGCGTGGCCTCGCGCAACTGCACGTCCACCTCGGGATGGGCCTGGCGGAAGCCGC
>NZ_CAXFDV010000702.1:0-8995 GCF_964001545.1 uncultured Aquincola sp. | reverse complement strand
GAGCACGTCGGGCGCGGATGCGGGCCAGGGCAGTTGCGCGAAGTCGTGGTGGTCGGGCAGCGGCAGCCGCTGCAGGGCCAGTCCCGCGGCTTCCAGCATGCCGAAAAAGCGCTCGGGCGAGGCGATGCCGGCCGCCGCCACCACCGGCCGGCCCTGCAACTGCTGCAGCGGCTGCGCAGGCGATGCACCGGCCCACCAGTCGGCCAGCGGCGTGATGCCGCCGATGCCGCGCTGCGCGACGTGGCCGGGCAGCGGCGTGCTGGGCGCGGGCGCGTTGTACAGCACCACGGAGCGCGGCGGCAGGACGGAGGGCAGCGGCTCGCGCAGCGGGCCCGCGGGCAGCAGCAGGCCGTTGCCGGCGCCACGTTCGTCGAACACCACCACCTGCACGTCGCGCGGCAGCCGGTGGTGCTGCAGGCCGTCGTCCGACACCACCAGGTTGACCTCGGGGTGCGCGCGCCGCAGCGCCTGCAGCACCGCCAGCCGGTCGCGGCCGACCCACACCGGCGCGCCGGTGCGCAGGCGGATCAGCAGCGGCTCGTCGCCGGTGCGGCTGGCCGGCTGGTCGGGGCGCACCTCGGTGAGGTCGTCGGCCGACTGGCGGCCATAGCCGCGGGAGATGACACCCGGCGTCCAGCCGGCTTCGCGCAGCCAGCGCACCAGCGCTATGACGCTGGGCGTCTTGCCCGCGCCGCCGGCGATCAGGTTGCCCACCACCACCACCGGCACGTCGGCCACGCCGGGCGGGTGGCGCTGGCGCTCGAGCGCGGCCAGCGCGCGGTACAGCCACGACAAGGGCCGCAGCAGCTGGGCGGCCGTCGTCGGCCGTGGCTGCCACCACTGGCGCTGCAGCCAGCCGGCCAGGCCCGCACCTGCAGCGGGCCGGCGGGCGGCGTCGGGGCCATCGGCGGGACAGGCCATGCCCGGGTGCCGGCTCAGCGTGCGGGCGCCGGCGCCGTGGCAGGGGCAGCGGCAGGGGCCGGCGATGGGGCCGCCGCACCCTCCACCGCGGCCGCCGAGCCGCCAGGGGCCGCCGCCACCGAGCCCGGCCCCGCCTGCGCCGCGAAGGTCACCCGCGCCAGCCCGATGCGGCGTGCTGCGTCCAGCACGTTGATCACCGACTGGTGGGCCGCCGTGGCGTCGGCCGAGACCACCACCACCGGCCCGGGCGGCGGCGCACGCAGCTCGGTGGCGGCGCTGCCCATGGCGGCGGCCAGCGGCTCCACGCCACGGCCCGGCACCGCCTGGCCATTGACGGCGTAGCGCCCGTCCGCCGCCACCGACACCAGCAGCTCGACGGGCTTTTCGCGCATCGGCTCGGCCTGTGCCACCGGCAGGTTCACCTGCAGTTCGGTGAAGCGGGCGTAGGTGGTGGACAGCATCAGGAAGATGAGCACCACCAGCAGCACGTCGATGAACGGGATCAGGTTGATGTCCGGCTCGTCGCGCCGGGGGCGGCGGAAGTTCATGCCGGCGTGCGCACCACAAACCGCATCAGGTGCGGCACCAGGCGTTCGGCGGCCTGCTCCAGCGTCAGCGCGTACTCGTCCACCCGGCCGCGGAAGTAGCGGTGGAACATCAGCGCCGGGATGGCGACGATCAGGCCGAAGGCCGTGTTGTACAGCGCGATGGAGATGCCATGTGCCATCTGCACCGGGTTGCCGGTGGCGCCGGGTGCCTGCGCGCCGAAGATCTCGATCATGCCCACCACGGTGCCCAGCAGGCCCAGCAACGGCGCGGCCGTGGCAATGGTGCCCAGCGCGTTGAGGTAGCGCTCCAGCCGGTGCAGCACCACGCGGCCGGTGCCTTCGAGCGACTGGCGCAGGCTTTCTTCGGTGATGCGCGGCTCGGCGATCACGCTGCGCAGCCCGGCGGCCAGCACCTGGCCGAGCGCCGAATTGCCGGCCAGCTTGTGCACCACGTCGGGCCCCGGCAGGTTGGAGCGGGTGAGGGTGAGCACTTCGTCCAGCAGCTTGGGCGGTGCCACACGGGCGGGCCGCAGGCTGGAAAAGCGCTCGATGACCAGGGCCAGGGCCACCACCGAGCAGGCCAGCAACGGCCAGATGGGCCAGCCCGCGGCTTGTATGATCGAAAACACGCTTGATCCCAGGGATTGCGCCAGCGCCACCGCGGTGCCAGCCGTCCAACGAGGCGCGATTATGGGGCCATGCTTTCACCCGGCCCGGCGCGGCCTGCCGCCCTTTGAACCACCCCCTGCGGCGCGCTTGTGTTCGCTCACTTGGCGTGGGCACTCCACGGCCTGCACTTGACAATCCACCAATCCACGGCTCCTGTGGATAACTTTGTGGGCAACCATGTTGAGTTCGCCGCAAACGCGCGAAATCATTGGCCCCGCACTAGATTGCTGAAAATTGAGGCACCGTGTTGTCTTTGAAAATCAAGCACTTAGACGAAAATGACAGCCCGGTGACGGGTGCATTGAGCAGCTGCCCCGGGGTGCGCCGCCTTGTGGAGTTCTCCCAGTGCCCACCCTCGGGGCGCGCCCGATGAGCATGCTCCAGGGCGGGGCGCCCGGGCGCCAGATCTGGGGCGTCGCGCCGCTGCTGCTGGCCGCTGGCGATGCGCTGGCGGCGCGTTTTGGGGCCGTATCGGTTCGCGGCGAACTCAGCGGCTATACCCGCGCCGCCAGCGGCCACTGCTACTTCACGTTGAAGGACAGCGATGGCGCTGCCGGCGCGCTGCGCTGCGCCATGTTCCGCCGCGCTGCGGCGCTGGTGGACTTCCAGCCGCGCGACGGCCAGCAGGTGGAACTGCGGGGCCGCCTGGCCGTGTACGAGGCGCGCGGCGAACTGCAGCTGGTGGTTGAAGCCATGCAGCAGGTGGGCGCCGGCTCCTTGTACGAGCAGTTCCTGCGGCTGAAGGCCCGGCTGGAAGCGCAGGGACTGTTCAGCCCCGAGCGCAAGCGGCCGCTGCCCGCCTATCCGCAGCGGGTGGGCGTGGTCACCTCGCTGGGCGCTGCCGCGCTGCACGACGTGCTCACCGCCTTGCAGCGGCGTGCGCCGCAGGTGGAAGTGATCGTGTACCCCAGCCTGGTGCAGGGGCCGGAGGCACCGGCTTCGCTGGTGGCGGCGCTGCAGCGTGCCGCGCAGCGCCAGGAGGTGGACACGCTGATCCTGTGCCGCGGCGGCGGCTCGCTGGAAGACCTCTGGGCTTTCAACGACGAGCGCGTGGTGCGCGCGGTGGCCGATTCGCCCATTCCGCTGGTGTGCGGCGTGGGCCACGAGACGGATGTGTCGCTGTGCGACTTTGCGGCCGACCTGCGCGCACCCACGCCCACGGCCGCGGCCGAGCTGGTGTCGCCGGCCCGTGCCGATTCGCTCGACCGCCTGGCCACGCTGGCCCACCGGCTGCAGACGCTGGTGCACCGCCGGCTGGACAGCCAGGCCCAGCACCTGGACCGCCGTGCGATGCAGCTGGCGCGGCCGGCGCAGGCGCTGGCCCGCCACGGCCAGCGGCTGCAGCAACTGGACCACCGTCGCCAGCAGGCCTTGCGGCAGGCGATGCAGCAGGCCGCGCTGGGCCAGCAGCAGGCGGCCTCGCGCCTGCACCGGGCGCTGGCGCAGCAGCTCTCACGGGCGCAGGCGCGGCTGCAGCAGGTGGGCGAGCGGCTGCCCCGTGCGCCGCAGGCGCCGCTGGCCCGCGCCGATGGGCGGCTGCAGCACCTGGCTGGCCGGCTGCATGCGCTGGACCCCGGGCGGGTGCTGCAGCGCGGCTACGCCTGGGTCACTGGCGAAGACGGCCATGCCATCACCTCGGCCACGGCGGTGCAGCCGGGCTCGCGCATTGCTGCGGTGTTTGCCGATGGCCGCGCCGACGCGGTGGTGCAGGAAGTGCACCCCCAAACCCCGGTGGCCAGGCCTTCTCCGGACGCCGCTGTGTGACATGCACCCTTGACGTCGAACGACGCCAGGGTGCTGCCTACAATGCGCCCGCCAAACCGCTCCACCCGTCGGTACGACCGGCTCAACAACGAGGAATGATCATGGAACGAGTGCTGCCCCCCCTGCCTTACGCGATCGACGCGCTGGCACCGCACTACAGCCAAGAGACGCTCGAATACCACCACGGCAAGCATCACAACGCCTACGTGGTGAACCTGAACAACCTGCAAAAGGGCACCGAGTTCGAGGAGATGCAGCTCGAGGACGTCATCAAGAAGTCGTCCGGCGGCATCTACAACAACGCCGCGCAGATCTGGAACCACACCTTCTTCTGGAACTGCATGACCCCCAACGGCGGCGGCGAGCCCACCGGCGCGCTGGCCGAGGCCATCAACGCCAAGTGGGGCAGCTACGCCGCCTTCCGCGAAGCCTTCGTCAAGAGCGCCGTGGGCAACTTCGGCTCGGGCTGGACCTGGCTGGTCAAGAAGGCCGACGGCTCGCTGGACATCGTCAACATGGGCGCCGCCGGCACCCCGCTGACCACCGGCGACACCCCGGTGCTGACCGTGGACGTGTGGGAACACGCCTACTACATCGACTACCGCAACCTGCGCCCCAAGTTCGTCGAGACCTTCCTCGACAAGCTGGTGAACTGGGAATTCGCGGCCAAGAACGCGGCCTAAGCGGCATCGCTCTGGCGCAGCACGGCCTGCGCCAGTGCCAGCACACTCAACGGGGCCGAGCCTTCGGCCTTGTTGTTGATCGTCACCCAGGCGGTTTCACCCGCCGCCAGCGTGCCGGCGATCACCCGGGCCAGCGCCTCGCGCGTGGCCTCGTCCGGGGCCTGCAGCCGGTTGAACGGCGCCCAGGCATCCTTGGCCTGCGCATAACGCTGGCCCTTCTGCAGGTTCCACCGGCACACCAGCGGCCCGGGCCACATCGCCCGCAGCATGGGCAGTTGCTCCGTCATGGTCGGCATGCGGTCGTGCAGGCCGGCGCACCAGCGCACCCCATGGCGGCGCAGCAGCTGCGCCAGGGCCGGCGTCATCAGCTCGGCGTCCCGCACTTCCAGCGCCACCAGCGGGCGGTGGTCGCCGATCGGCAGGGCCGGCATCACGGCCTGCCACAGCGCGTCGAGCGCGCCATGCAGGCGCGCTTCGTCGCGCAGCCAGTCCACCGGCAATGGCGAGAGCTGGAACACCAGCACGCCCAGCGCCGGCCCCAGGCCTTGCAGCGCGGGCTGCAGCACCTCGGCGACGCTGCGTTGCGGATCGAGGAAGGCCGGGTTGGCGTGCAGCGCCTTGCCGGTGGCCGCCTCGCGCAGCGTGGCATCGGTCACCAGCGCCGGCGCCTTGACCACGAAGCGGAAGTCGGCCGGCACCTGTTCGGCCAGGCCGGCATAGGTGGCCGCCTGCAGCGGCCGGTAGAAGGCGCGGTCCAGGCTGACGGTGCGCAGCAGCGGGTGTTGGTGATAAGCGGTCAGCCCGCGGCGGGCCAGGGTGGGGCGGCCATAAGCACGTCCCCACACCAGTCCGTGCCAGCCCGGAAAGCTCCAGGATGAGGTGCCCAGCCGCAGCCGTCCGCCGAAGCGCTGGTGCAGGGCGTTGGCAAGGGCCTGCACCTCGGCCGGCGCCAGCGCCGGCTGCAGTTGCCCGGTGCTGTCGGCGGCAGCGCACGGCGCTGGCAGCGCAGCGGCGTCGAACAGCGACGGCATGGCAGGCGCATCGCCGGAGCGCCGACGCGTCATGCGGCGCTGCAGGCCTGCGCGTCGGCGAGCCCGGCGAGGTACACCGCCACCGTCATCCGGCCCACCCTCTGCAGGTCGAAGGCACTGGGGTCGAGCAGCCAGTTGTGCAGCAGACCGTCCACCACCGCGTGCAGACCGAGCGCCAGCTCACGCGCCGGCCGCTGGCGCGGCACCTCGCCCTGCGCCTGCGCCTTTTCCAGCAGCTCGGCGAGGCGGGCCACATGGCCGTCGCGCACCTCCAGATGTCGGCTGCGCACGGCCAGCAGCTCATCCACGTATTCCACCTTCTGGGTGGCGATCTCGAGCACGCGGCGCGCCTGCTCGTCGTGGGTGACCAGGGCAAACACCTCGTCCAGATGGGTGCGCAAGCCCACCAGCCCGGCATCGGCCATCAACGCGGCACCGCCTTCTTCCACCGGCAGGCAGACCCTGTCCATCATCTGGGTGAACACATCGGCCTTGTCCTTGAAATGCCAGTACACCGCACCGCGGGTGACGCCGGCGGCCGCTGCGATGTCGTGCAGAGAGGTGCGCGACACGCCCTGACGGTGGAACAGCAGCTCCGCCGCGTCCAGAATGCTGGCGCGGGTGGCGAGGGCTTCTTCCTTGGTCTTGCGGGCCATGTCGATGCGTTGTCAGTCGTAGGGCCCTCATCAGCTGGGGGCGTTGTGCATACATTCTAGTCTGTATGTATACTCGCGGCCGACCGGGCTACGGGTATTCCCGCAGCCTCTCCAAGAAAAACCCTTCAAGGACTTGCACCGTGTTGCAACCAAAGCCTGCCGTTGTTTCTTTTTTCGGCGCCTCGCAACGCGCCCGTAACCCCCGAGTCGCCCTGGCCGTGATCACGGCCGCGGTGCTGCTTGCCGCCTGCGGCAAGAAGGAAGAGGGCGGCGCGGGCGGCCCGCCCGGAGGCGGCATGCCGCCGGCTACCGTGGGCGTGGTGGCGGTGCAGCCCCAGTCCGTGGGGCTGGTGACCGAGCTGCCCGGCCGGCTGGAAGCCTCGCGCGTGGCCGAGGTGCGCGCCCGCGCCGCCGGCATCCTGCAAAAGCGGCTGTTCCGCGAGGGCAGCGACGTGCGCGCCGGCCAGCCGCTGTTCGAGATCGACGCCGCGCCGTACGAAGCCGCGCTGGCCAGCGCCCAGGCCTCGCTGGCGCGGGCCGAGGCCAACGTGGCCCAGACCAAGGCCCAGGCCGAGCGCTACAAGCCGCTGGTCGAAGCCAACGCCATCAGCAAGCAGGACTACGTGAACGCCGTGGCCGCGCAGAAGCAGGCCGAGGCCGACGTGGCCGTGGCCCGCGCCCAGGTGCGCACCGCCGGCATCAACCGCGGTTATGCCGCCGTCACTTCGCCGATCTCGGGCCGCATCGGCCGCGCGCTGGTGACCGAAGGCGCGCTGGTGGGCCAGGGCGAAGTCACCGCGCTGGCAGTGGTGCAGCAGATCAACCCGATGTACGTGAACTTCACCCAGTCGGCCACCGAGGTGCTGAACCTGCGCCGTGCGCTGGCCGCGGGCAAGCTGGCACGTGCCGGCAGCGGTGAATCGGCGGTGGTGCACCTGCTGCTGGACGACGGCACCGAATACGGCCGCACCGGCAAGCTGCTGTTCTCCGACCTGACGGTGGACCAGACCAGCGGCCAGGTGACGCTGCGCGCCGAAGTGCCCAACCCCGACGGCCTGCTGCTGCCCGGCATGTACGTGCGCGTGCGCATCGAGCAGGCGCAGCTGGAGCAGGCCATCCTGCTGCCGCAGCAGGCGGTCACCCGCTCGGCCACCGGCGACACGGTGCTGGTGGTGGGCCCCGACAGCAAGCCGGCGCCGCGCCAGGTCAAGCTGGGCCAGAACCAGAACAACCAGTGGATCGTGCTCGATGGCCTGAAGGCCGGCGAGCAGGTGATCGTCGACGGCTTCCAGAAGATGATGGTGCCCGGTGCGCCGGTCAAGCCGGTGCCGTGGTCGCCCAATGCCGCCAGCGCGCCAGCGGGGGCTTCCGCCCCGGCCGCGGGCGCTGCTGCCTCCAACCCGGCCGGCGCTGCCAGCGCCGCCAGCAAGTAAGCCCTCGCGGCACAGCAACGAGGGACCTCCATGGCCAAATTCTTCATCGATCGCCCGATCTTCGCGTGGGTGATCGCCTTGTTCATCCTGGTGCTCGGCGGCGTGGCGATCAAGCAGCTGCCGGTGGCCCAGTACCCCACGGTGGCCCCGCCGGCCATCGTGATCAACACCGCCTACCCGGGCGCTTCGGCGCAGACGCTGGAAGACTCCGTGCTCAGCGTGATCGAGCGCGAGATGAACGGCTCGCCCGGCCTCATCTACATGGAGTCGGTGGCCCAGGCCGACGGCACCGGCTCGATCACCATCACCTTCGAGCCGGGCACCAACCCCGAGCTGGCGCAGGTGGACGTGCAGAACCGCCTGGCGCGCGCCACTCCGCGCCTGCCGGCCGCGGTGACGCAGCAGGGCGTGCGCGTGGACAAGTCGCGCAACAACTTCCTGATGTTCACCATCCTGTCGTCGGATGACCCGCGCTACGACCCGGTGGCGCTGGGTGACTACGCCTCGCGCAACGTGCTGCCCGAGCTGCAGCGCGTGCCGGGCGTGGGCCAGGCGCAGCTGTTCGGCACCGAGCGCGCGATGCGCATCTGGATCGACCCGGCCAAGCTGGTGGGCTTCAACCTGTCGGCCACCGAGGTCAATGCCGCCATCCGCGCCCAGAACGCGCAGGTCTCTGCCGGCACCATCGGCGACCTGCCCAACGTCCCGGGCCAGAGCATCTTCGCCACCGTGGTGGTGCAGGGCCAGCTGAGCTCGCCGCAGCAGTTCGGCAACATCGTGCTGCGCGCCAATGCCGACGGCTCCACGGTGCGGCTGCGCGACGTCGCCCGCATCGAGGTGGGCGGCCAGGCCTATGCCACCTCGGCACGGCTGAACGGCCAGCCCTCCACCGGCATCGGCATCCAGCTGTCGCCCACCGGCAATGCGCTGCAGACCGCCACCGCGGTGCGCGCGCGCATGGAAGAGCTGTCCAAGTTCTTCCCGCAGGGCGTCAAGTACGAGATCCCGTACGACACCTCGCGCTTCGTCAGCATCTCCATCGAGCAGGTGGTGCACACGCTGTTCGAGGCCGTGGTGCTGGTGTTCCTGGTGATGTTCCTGTTCCTGCAGAACTGGCGCTACACCATCATCCCGACCATCGTGGTGCCGGTGGCGCTGCTGGGTACCTTCGCGGTGCTGCTGGCGCTGGGCTTCTCGATCAACGTGCTGACCATGTTCGGCATGGTGCTGGTCATCGGCATCGTGGTGGACGACGCCATCGTGGTGGTGGAAAACGTCGAGCGCATCATG
>NZ_CAXFDV010000701.1:0-3850 GCF_964001545.1 uncultured Aquincola sp. | reverse complement strand
TGGGAAAAGTTCGGCAAGGCCGTCGGCCCGCTGAAGCTCACCATCGGCTCCATCGAAGAATCGGCCAACCCCAAGGGCTCGACGGTCTCCGCCAACGTCGTCTTCGAAGGCAAGATGCCCATCAAGGTGCGCTACGTGCTGACCTACCGCGAAGGCAAGATCGTCAGCGAAACGTGGCAGATCGACCCCAAGTTGAACGTCGCCCTGGCAGCCACGGCCGAAACCGCCGGCAAGACCGCGACCTACTGATCCACCAGCGCCGCGCCGCACCGGGCCAGACCGGGGGCGGTGCGCACCTGCGTCGTTCGGGTTCATTCCCCGCAGTTGACAACGGAATACCCGCAAGCGCCCGTGCGTCGACCTGATTGAAGTGGTTGACGCACTGCTCACCCATCCACCCAGGAGCTCCCCATGCGACACCCGCTTTCCAAACTTTCGGCCGTGCTGATGCATGCTGCCCTCGCGGCCGCGGCAGGCCTTGCTTCACTGCCCGGCCACGCTGCAGACGGCGCTGAATCGCTGACGTATCCGAACATCATCAAGATACGGGACGGCATGGGCGCACGCGGCGACCTCGCACCGATCGCACGCATCGTCTCGCCGCTGGCGGATTCGCAGATTGTGCCGGGCGAAGGCCGCATTGGCGCAGGCAGCGTGAATGGCACCGGCTTCGTGTTGAACATCGAGGTCGTCACGCGCGACGCGACACCGATCGCCGCGAAAGAATCGCTCAACATCAGAAACACCGCGCTGCTCGGCCAGGTCAACCCGAACATTCCGGGCCTCTATGTCTTCCTCGACACCGACCTCGTCAAGCCCGACGGTGGCGTGATCCCGAAGAACACCAACCTGGCGAACCTCTTCAACATCCTGGGCACCGACGACACGCCCGGCGCGGGCGTGACGCTGTGGCTGGGCTGGCACGTGCTTGAATCGCTGCCGCTCGACACGAGCCGCTTCAACATCACCACCGCCGTGGTCGACACCGCCGGTCGCATCGGCTTCGACAGGGTCTCGATGGCGGTGCTGCGCGGCGGTATCACATCGGGGCAGGCACTGACGCCCCTTCCGATCGATGTGTTCGATGACGGCATCGACGACGCGGACGGACCGGAGGTGACGATGATCGCGCCCCGCGTGCCGTCGCGTGTGTCACCCGGGCCGCAAACCGGCAATCCGACGCCGCCTGCGAATGCATCGCTGTTCTTCATTCAAGTGGCGGCGCTGGACCGCTCGCGTCACGGCATCGGCGTCAGCGAAAACGGCCAAGGCACGGCGGCCCGCTCGGTGTTGGGAACCATCCTGGATGGCAGCCAGATCCAGAACCCGATCACGCACCCCAGCAACGGCACGAACCGCAATTTCCCGGGTCTGAACGTGACCTTCGACGTGCCCTTGCGTCAGCCCAACGGCAACGTGGTGCCGGCGGGCTCGAACCTGGCGCCGATCTTCAACGTTGCCGGCAGCGAGCTGGACGCTGACGGCTATGTCGTGACGACGGCCGATTGGGTGGTGGGCGGATCGCTCCTGATGCCTGCGGGCAAGCGCTCGGTCACGATCACTGCCCGGGTCACCGACAACGCCAATCGCACCCGCAGCGTCAGCCACGTCGTGGGCATCAGCCCGGTCGAGAACGGCCAAAACCTGACGCCCGCACCCTGAGAACGAGGCCGCGCGGCTCCGACCATGGAGCCGCGCTGGACGCACAGGGCAGCGGCAGCCCGCCACCCTGCACAACCAACACCTCATCTTTTTTTTCACGCCTGCGGAATAAAAGGCCTGAGCGTGCCGTCTGCCCCGATGTCAGCAAGATCTCACCCACGCTGCCCGATCCGCCACCACTTCCACGGAGCTTCCCATGTTCAAAACCCTCGCCATCGCCGCATCTGCGGTAACGTTTCTGGTCACTGCCGGCTGTGCCAACATGGTCGAGCCGCCTGCCAAGGCGCCCGCCATGTTGTCTGGTGGCGCGCTCGTCACACCCGCTGGCATGACCCTCTACACCTTCGACCAGGACGTGGCGAACAGCGGCAAGAGCGCCTGCAACGGCGGCTGCGCCGCGCTCTGGCCGCCGATGATGGCCACCGCCACCGACCGGACCACGGGTGCCTACAGCATCGTCACTCGCGACGATGGGTCACGCCAGTGGGCCTACAAGGGCAAGCCGGTGTACACCTACAAGGCCGACCAGAAGGCCGGCGACCGCAGCGGCGACAACTTCAAACAGGTCTGGCACATCATCAAGGAATGACGCCTGTACACCCGCCTGCACACCCAGCTTCGCGCGGGCTCACCCCATCTTCAACATCTTGATGAACGACGACCATCAACTGCTGAGCTGGGTGCCGCGCCTGCGCCGCTATTCCCGGGCGCTGGTGAACAACCGTGACGACGCCGACGACCTGGTGCAGGACACGCTGGAGCGGGCCTGGGCCAAGTCGGGCCTGTGGGGCGGCGTGGCGGACATGCGCGCCTGGCTCTTCAGCATCATGCACAACCTGCACGTCGATGGCGTGCGCCGGCCCAGGCTGCACACCGTGACCATGGACGATGACACCCCCGAGGTGCCGGTGATGCCGACGCAAGGCGACAGGTTGGCGGTGCTGGACCTGCAGGCCGCGCTGGACCTGCTGCCCGTCGAGCAGAAGGAAGTGCTGCTGCTGGTGGCGCTGGAAGACATGGCCTATGCCGACGTGGCGCAGGCCCTGGGCATTCCCATCGGCACGGTGATGTCGCGCTTGTCGCGCGGCCGTGAGCGCCTGCGCGGCCTGATGGAAGGTCGTGCCGAACCCGTGCGGCTGAAGGTCGTCAAATGAATGCATTGCGAAGCACCCTATGAGTACCGATCGCCCATCGCCGCCCACCCTCCCGCCCACCCCCCCGGTCACCGAGGCCGAGCTGCATGCGTTTGTCGATGGCCGTCTGCCCGCAGAGCGTGAGGCCGAGATCGCCGCCTACCTGGCCGCGCGCCCCGACGATGCGCAGCGCGTCGAGGCCTACCGTGCGCAGAAGCGCGAGCTGCATGCCCTGTTCGACCCCGTGCTGGACGAGCAGCCGCCGCAACGCCTGCTGAAGTCGGCGCGCCCGCGCGCCGTAGCTCCAACGCCCTGGTACCTGCAGCGCCTGGCCGCCGGGTTGGCCATTGCCGTCATGAGCGGCGCCACCGGTTGGGGGCTGCGCGGCGTCGGGCCCGGCGCCGGCGGTGACGATGCGGCGCGCATGGCGGCTGTGCAACCGGCTCCGGGTGGCCTGACCCTGGTGTCTGCCAGCGGCTTCGCGCAGCGCGCCGCCGTCGCGCACGCGGTCTACAGCCCCGATGCGCGCCGGCCCGTGGAAGTGGACGCCGCGCACGAAGACCAGCTCGTGGCCTGGCTGTCCAAGCGCATGGGCGCGCCGATGAAGCCGCCGCACCTGCAGTCGCAGGGCTACACGCTGGAGGGCGGACGCCTGCTGCCGGGTGGCCAGGGGCCGGTGGCGCAGTTCATGTACCGCAATGAACTCGGCAGCAAGCTGACGCTGTATGTGTCCAACGACGTCGCTGACGTGGGCAGCGCGGCCGGGCCGGGCGGGGCGCCCCAGCCGGGCGCGAAGAACGCCGACACGGCCTTCCGCTTTGCGCGCGAAGGCGCGGTCAATGTCTTCTACTGGGTTGACGGGCCTTTCGGCTACGCCTTGTCGTCAGACGCCGACCGCAGCGTGTTGGCGCAGGTGTCGGCCGCGGTTTACCAGCAGCTGGGCGCCCGGCGCTGATGGCCGCGGACGGGCCGGTGTGGCACTTCTTTTAGTCGGCAGTGGAATCAAACGGCGCGCGGCGCGCTCTTGGTCCACACGTCCACACGTCCACACGTCC
>NZ_CAXFDV010000700.1:0-8976 GCF_964001545.1 uncultured Aquincola sp. | reverse complement strand
GCACCACGCTGCCGCCATCGCCCTGCGTGGTGGCGCTGGCGTCGATGCGGGCGCCGCCGTCCCTGGCCACGGGGCCGGCGGCGTACAGCCCTTCGCCGCCCTGCCAGCCGCCGCCCACGCGCACGCTGCCGCCGCCGGTGGCGCCGCTGGCGTCCAGCAGGGTCTGGTCGTGCAGCCGCAGGTCGTCGCCCAGCAAGGTGATCAATCCGCCCTGGCCGCGGCGGCCCCGGGTGCTGAGCTGGGCTGTGCCTTGCAGTACCACCTGGCCCCGCTCGGGTGCGGGCAAGGGCGCAGGTGCTGCGGGCGCACCCGATGCCGGCGCGCCGGCATCCAGCACGATGCGGCCACCCTGGCCGCCGGAGGCATCGAGCAGGGCCGCGGGCAGGCGGATCCGCGCGGCCTGGATGTCGATCTCGCCGCCCTGTGCCGGCGCGGGTGCTTCGGCGGGCGCATGGGCCGCGGGCGCGGGTGCCGCAGCGGGTGCGGCGGCGGGCGCCGGCGCCAGCGGCGTGGCCGCCACACTCACCTGCCCCGCCAGTGCCACCGGCCCGCTGGCGCGCAGCTGCACACGCCCGCCTTGCGCGGGCGCGCTGGCGTCGATGCGGCCGGCGTCCGTCTGCGTGAAGCTGCCCGCCACCACCTCGACCTGCCCGCCCTGCGGATGCGCCGCGCTGCCCGCGGCCGTGATGCTGCCGCTGTTGACCACCTCGGGCGCCTGCAGCCGCACGCTGCCGGCAGGGCCGTCGGCACTGGCGCTGGCGTCGATGCGGCCGCTGTTGACCACCTGGCCCGAGGCTTCCAGCACGATGCGCCCGCCGCGTTGCGCCAGGCCGGTGGCCTCGATGCGGCCGGCGTTGCGCACCACCCCACCCTGCACCCGGTCCAGCGCCTGCGCGCTCAGGATCACCAGCCCGCCCGGGGCCAGCACCAGATGGCGGTTGTCCACCAGCGTGCGCAAGGTGGAAGCTTCCACCCGCAAGCCGGCCAGCGTCTGGTTGGCATCAAACTGCAGTTCAAACGCCTCACCCGCCGCCAACGCCACCGTGCCCAGGTTGGCCACGATCACGCCCTGGTTGCGCACCTCCGGCGCCAGCAGCGCGACGTAGCCGCCCAGGGCTGCACGCAGCTCGCCTTCATTGACCACGCTGCCGGTGGCGCCCTGGCGCTCGAAGCGGGTGCGGCCGGCCATGAAGTCGTCCAGGCTGATGCGGTGCGTGGTGGCCACCAGGCCGCCCACGTCCACGCTGGCGCCGGGCGCGAAGTACACGCCGTGGGGGTTGGACAGGAACACCTGCCCGTTGGCGGTGATGCGGCCGAAGATCTGGCTCGCGTCCGGCCCCTGCACGCGGTTGAGCGTGACCGACTGCGCCGAGGGCTGCTGGAACTGCACCTGCGCATCACGCCCGACGTTGAACTGCTGCCAGTCGATCGCGCCCCGCGTGCTGCCTTGCTGGATCGTCAGCGTGGCGCCGTTCTGCTGGATGGCCACCTGCCCCGCCACCACCTGCCCGCCCGTGGGCAAGGCGTTGGGCGCCACCTGGGCCCAGGCCGCCAGCGGCAGCAGCGCGGCGGCCGCGAACAGGCGGGCCGCGCCGCGCTTGCCGCGGGCACGGGTGTGTTCGGCGGCGGGCACCCAGGCGCGGGTGATGTCGTTCCAGACCAGGCGGTGGATCTTGTTCATGGGGTCCGGGGGCTTGGTGTGGGTGACGGCTGTCAGAAGCGGACGCTGGCCTGCAGCCAGATGCGGTGGCGGTGCAGGCTGCCGTCCTGATCGCGGCCAGTGGTGGCCTGGGCCTGCGGGTTGTGCCCGTCGCGCCGGGCCCAGGTGGCCTTGAGTTCCAGGCCCTGCGGTCCGCTCCAGGCGACGGCGGCGCCGTAGCCCCTGAGTACGGTGCGCACCGTGCGCACGGCCCCTGTGGGCCCGGCCGCGGTGGCGCTGCCGCGGTCGTAAAAGCCGCTGACGGCCAGGCTGGGCAGCGCGCGCCACTGCAGCTCGGCGGTCATCAGCTGGCCCTGGCTGCCGCTGCCTTCGTTGGCCGGATAGGCCCGCACACCGGTGGGCCCGCCGAGGTAGAAGCGCTCGGAAGAATCGAGCTGGCGGCTGCCCGTCTGCCCGCTCCACGACCCGTAGAACGACAGCGTGGCCGTGAGCTGCTGCTGGCGCGAGGCGGCATAACGCAGCTTGCCGAAGCTGCCGCCGCCAGCGGCGGTTTCGCCGGGGTCGGGCTGCCCCAGGTTCAGGCGGCCGCGGGTCCAGGTCCATGAATACTGGTTGGCGCCGCCGCCGGCCAGGCTGTCGTACAGGTTGCCGGCCATCCCCAGCGAGAGGCTGCGCACGCCGTAGCGCGACTGGGTGGCGCCGTTGGCCTGGTTGTGAAAGCGCTTGTCGTCGGCCGCGACCGACACGTAGAGGTTGCGCAGGCGCGAACGCAGCAGCGGCCAGCGCGCATCCGCACCCACGCTGGCCGAGCTGCCCTTGGCGCCCAGGGCCGCGAATTCCGGCGCCACCACGTCATAGCGCAGCAGCGAGGCATTGAGGCCGATGCGCCAGCCGTCGCTGCCCACCGGCAGGCTCCAGGCCACGCGCGCGTAGTCGGTGCCGCTGCTGTGCAGCAGGTCGGCGCGCAGGCTGTCGCCCAGGCGCAGCGGGCTGTGCAAGGTGGCGGCCAGGGTGGCGCGCCGGCTGCCGGTGCTGCGGGCGCCGGTGTTGTCGATGCCGGCCTCGGCCTGCGCCACGGGCCCGTCGCGCAGGCGCAGGGCGAGGCCGGTCTGGCCGTCCTGCTCGCCGGGCGTCAGGGCCGCGGTGGCCGACACGCCGGGCAGGTCGTCGATCAGCAGCAGCGCGCGGTCCAGCGCATCGGCCCGCAGGGGCTCGCCGGTGGGCTGCTGCGCCTGCACCATGCGCAGCGCCAGGTCCGGATCGATGCGCTCGGGCGCCTCACCTTCCAGCTGTGCACCGGCAAAGCGTGCCTCGATGACGTGGAGGGTGATGCGGCCCTCGGTCACGTCCTGCGTGGGCAGGTAGGCCCGCACGATCCAGCCGGCCTGCCGGTAGGCGGCGGCCACCGCCAGCGCGGCCTGCTGCAGATCGAAGAAGCTCAGCGGCCGGTTCAACCAGCCCTGCACCACGGGCTGCAGCGCGGCATCGCCCAGCAAGGTGTTGCCGGTGAACTGGAACGCCACGGCCGTGACCGTGGCGCCCTCGGGCAGCTGCAAGGGCGCGGGCGGCGCGGCCGGCAGCGGGTCGGCACTGGGCGGCAGCGCCGGCCGCACCTGGCCTTCGATCTGCTGGCGGATGGCGCCGGCGTCCGGCGCCGGCTGGGCGGCTGCCGCTTGCGGCAGGCAGGTCGCCGGACACACCAGGAACAGGCAGACGCAGTGCCGAAACGATAGAGCTGTCACCTTCAGGACCCTTGCTGTGCAACCGGCCCGCACGGGCCGCCGTGGCAGCGACTGTAGAAAGTGACAGAAAAACTCAGTGCCTGAAGAAAAACCTAATCAAATAGCATTTATTCTGATCAAAGGTGATAAATCACCTCAGGAGTGCCGGTGCGTTCAGCGCCGCACGCGCTGCAGCAACCATCCGTCCACCGACCAGCGGCCGGGGCCCCACAGCACCAGGCCCACCAGCAGGCTGCCCCAGAAGATGTGCTGCTGCAGCGCCGCTTCGCCGATGTCGGGCAGGCTGATGGCCGCCACGGCATTGACCACGAACAGGCCCGCCGCGGCAAAGCGCCCACCCAGGCCCAGCACCAGCAGCACCGGCAGCAGCAGCTCGCCGGTGGTGCCCATCACCGCGGCCACTTCGGGCGGCAGCAGCGGCACGTGGTATTCGTCGCTGAACAAGGCGACGGTGATCTCCCAGTCGCGCAGCTTGGTCAGCCCCGACAGGAAAAACACCTTGGCGATGTAGAGCCGCGCCAGCAGCTGGGCGGCGGGTTGCACGGCCTCCAGCAACGCCACGATGCGGCGGTGCCAGGCCAGCAGGCCGGTGGAAGGATGGGACGTCGGCAGCGTGTTCATGCTCTCTCCTCGGGGGCCGTGGTCCGCTCGATGGCGACCAGTCGGCCTTGTTGTACGGCTTCGCCCAGCCAGGCGGCGAAGTCCAGGTCGGGCGCTGCATCCAGCGCCCGGGTCAACGGCTGGCCGGCCAGCACGGCGGCGACGAAGGCGGCCTCGGTGGGTGGCAGCGCCACCACCCTGGGTCGCCAGCCTTCGCGCCAGACGAAGGCGGTGTCGCCCTGCCCGGCCGCCAATGCGGCGCGGGCGGCCGCAAAGCGTTGCTCGGTCGGCTCGTCGCTGGGCTGGTGGGCCTGCCATACCGCCACCACCGGCCAGCGTGAGGCCAGCAGCGCCGCGCCAGGTGCCAACAGCAGCCGCAAGGTCGCGGGGTCGGTATCGGCCAGGTGCTGCAGGCCGGGCAGGCCGGCCGGCGCATCGGCCGCCCGCTCGGCGCGGTGCAGCAGCCCGTCCAGCCGCGCGACGTCGGCCAGGTAAGGCTCGGTGGCCAGGCTGGGGCTGTCGGCGATGAAGGCGGGCAGATCGGCCCCCAGCTCGCCCAGGTCGCCACGCGCCGGTGGCCGGGCATGCCAGTACGCCCGCGCCAGCGCGGCCATGGCCGGCGCGCCAACCAAGGCGGCCACGGTGGGGTAGGCAGCGGCCAATGCGCGCTCGGCCGCGGCGCCGGCGTTGGCCTGGTACACCTGCAGGCCACGTTGCCAGCCGGCCTGTGGCGCCTGCCAGAGCGCCGCATCGGCGCCGCCCGTCTGGTGGGACACGGCCTGCCACAAAGCGCGCTGGCGATCGGCTTCGCTGCGGTGCTCAGCCATGGGCCACCTCGGCCATCACCGCATCGGCCCGCGCCGCTTCGTCGAGCAGCACGTCCAAGGCGGGCACGTCGGTGTCCCACTCGATCAGCGTGGGCACCGGGCCCAGGCGCTGAACGGCTTGTGCATACAACTGCCACACCGGCGCATGCACACGGCTGCCGTGGTCGTCGACCACGATGTCGCCGCTGTCGTCGTAGCCGGCCAGGTGGATCTCGCCCACGTGGCGGCCGTCGATGGCGGCCAGCCAGGCCGTGCCTTCGGTCAGCGGATCGCGGCCGGCATTGAGTGCATTGACCGCGATGTTGTTCAGGTCCAGCAGCAGCCAGCAGCCGGTGCGCCGCGCCAGCTCGTTGAAGAATTGCGGCTCGGCCAGCGTGCTGTCGGTCCAGCCGAGATAGGCCGCCAGGTTTTCCACGCCGATGGGCCGGCGCAGCCGCTCCTGCACCTGCTGCACATGGCGGCACATCAGGACCAGCGACTCGTCGGTGAACGAGATCGGCAGCAGGTCGTTGGCATGCACCACCGGGCCGCCGGCTTGCGGCGCCACGCGGGCGAAGCAGGCGTGGTCGGAGACCCGCACTGGATCGCAGCGCTGCACCAGCTGCGCCAGCCGGTCCAGGTGCCACGGGTCCAGCCCGGCGGCCGAGCCCAGCGCCAGGCCCACCCCGTGCAGGCTCAGCGGATAGGCCTCGCGGCCCTGCTGCAGCACGGCCAGCGCGGCGCCGCCTTCGGCGAAGTAGTTCTCCGAATGCACCTCGATGAAGCCCAGCGGCGGGCGCCGCTGCAGCAGCTCGGCTTCATGCGGCTGCCGCCAGCCGATGCCGGCGGCGCTGGCTGCGAAAGGAAGGTTCATGGCGGCGCGGGCCAGAAGGCTCAGTCGGCGGCTCAGGACTTGGGCATCGCCTTCATCGCTTCTTCGGCGGTCATGCCCTTCATGTCCTTGCAGGTGCCCTTGGCCACGTACTTCCATTCATCGGGGCCGTTGTCCACCTTGGCCTGGCCGGCGCAGCTGTGGCTCTTGCTCAGGTTGGCGCAGTCGTTCTGGCCGGCCTTGGCGATGCCGAAGCACTTCTCCTTGCCCTTGTCCTGCGCGGCGGCGTGGCCGACCAGGCCCAGGGCGAGCACGGAAGCGAGGGCGGAAGAAGCGATGAGGCGATGGTTCATGGTGAAACTCCGTCGTTGGATGAACAGGCAGGCCCGCAGGCCTTGTGGGAACAATAGCCGGCAAACGCTGCCGACGTGTGTTGAGTCGCCTGCCGTCACGCGTCCTTACACTGCGCAGTCGAAAAATTTCTGGTGTGACCGATGAGTGACTTCGCGCGGCAGGTGGAGAGCCTGCGGCCCCAGCTGATCCGCTTTGCCCGCAGCCAGCTGCGCAACGAAGCCTGGGCCGAGGACGCGGTGTCCGACACCTTGCTGGCCG
This sequence comes from uncultured Aquincola sp., assembly GCF_964001545.1. Taxonomy (NCBI): domain Bacteria; kingdom Pseudomonadati; phylum Pseudomonadota; class Betaproteobacteria; order Burkholderiales; family Sphaerotilaceae; genus Aquincola; species uncultured Aquincola sp. The sequence goes on along the minus strand of NZ_CAXFDV010000700.1, from coordinate 2,724 downwards.
CGCTGGAAAAGCCGCAGGCCTTTGCCGGCCAGTCGCAGCTCAAGACCTGGCTGGTGGGCATCCTCAAGCACAAGGTGGTGGACCAGTTGCGCAAGCACAGCCGCGAAGCCACCGTGCTGGTGGACGACGACGGCGAGGACATCGACGAGCTGCTGTTCGCGGCCGACGGCCACTGGCGCGAGCCGCCGGCCATCTGGGCCAGCCCCGAGGCCTCGCTGGGGCAGCGCGAATTCTTCGACGTGCTGCAGGCCTGCATCGACCACCTGCCCGCGGTGCAGGGTCGCGTGTTCATGATGCGCGAATGGCTGGACCTGGAGACTGACGAAATCTGTAAGGAACTTCAGATCACCACGACCAACCTCGGCGTGCTGCTGCACCGCGCGCGGCTGCGGCTGCGTGAATGCCTGGATCTGCGCTGGTTTGGCAGCGCCCTCACCACCTGACACACCGATGAGCCTGATGCGCAACTGCCGTGAAGTGACCCGCCTGGTGTTGGCCGGCGAAGACCGCCGCCTGACGGCCGGCGAACGCCTGGGCGTGCGCATGCACCTGATGGTGTGCCACGGTTGCACCCAGTTCTCGCGGCAGGTGGGCGTGATGCGCCAGGCCCTGGACCGCTGGCGCGAGCAGGCGGGCGACGACGGCCCACCGGCACCGCCGCCCTGAGCTTCAGTTCAGCGCGCCGCCGGGCCGCTTCAGGTCGGCCTGGTCGCCCCAGGCCAGCGCGATGCGCAGCGCCGCTTCCACGCCCGCCACCTGCTGCGCCAGCGCCATGCTGGGCAGGCTGAGCCCCGGTGCCTGCGCTGCCTGCTGCGGCAGCAGTGGCACATGCATGAAGCCGCTGCGCACGCCGCTGCCGGCCAGCGCATGCTGCAGGCCATAGAACACGTGGTTGCACACGAAAGTGCCCGCCGTCTGCGAGATGGAGGCCGCGTGCGCGGCGGCCTTGAGCCCCGCCACCATCGCCTTGATCGGCAGCGTGCTGAAGTACGCCGCCGGGCCGTCCGCCACCACCGGCTCGTCCACCGGCTGGCGGCCCAGGTTGTCGGGCATGCGCGCATCGTCCACGTTCAGGGCCACACGTTCGATGGACAGGTCGGTGCGGCCTTCGGCCTGGCCCAACGCCAGCACCAACTGCGGCCGGTGCTGCCGCAGTGCTTGATGCAGGGTCTGCAGCGCATCGCCGAAGGCGCAAGGCAGCACCACCGCCGCCACCACGGCCTCACCGCCCAGCGACCGGCCGTGCAGCGCCTGGGCAACTTCCGCGCTGGGGTTGAGGCCGGCACCGCCGAAGGGCTCGAAGCCGGTGAGCAGCACGGTGGATGTGGGGGTGTAGGGCGCGAGGGGCATCGGGCGATTGTGCGGCCGTCAGCAGGCGTGACACGCCGTAAGCAGGCGTTGATGGGGTCGGCGCATGACTACAGGTTTTCCCGAGCCGGCCCGACAGCCTCTGCACGCCCGCCTGCCTACAGTTTGTCCATCGCGCCAAAGCGCAACGCCACAGGAGTAAGACCCATGCAACTCAATACCCGCCACCGCCTTGCGCTGCTGGCCTCTGCAGCCGCCCTGACCCTGCTGACGGCCTGCAGCCGCCAGGACGACACCGTGGCCAGCAACACCGCCAGCAATGGCATGACGACCACGGAAACCGCGCCGAGCACGGCGCCGGCCACCACCGCACCGACCACCGACACGACGACGGGCGTGACCGGCACCACGGGCACCGACGCCACCACGGCCAGCACCAGCACCACCACGCCCAACAGCATCGAAGCCACTGCCGAGCGCGCCGGCCAAGCCGCTGAGCGTGGCGTGGAAACCGCCGTCACCGCCACCGGCGACGCCAGCCTGACCGCCAAGGTCAAGACCGCGCTGATCACCGCGCCCGACCTGAGCGCGATGAAGATCAACGTGGACACCAACAACGGCGTGGTGACGCTGAAGGGCGAAGTGAAGAACACCGCCGAAAAGGTGAAGGCCGAACAGCTGGCCTCCAACGTGACCGGCGTGACGCAGGTGGTGAACAACCTGCAGGTGGCGAACAGCTGAACCCGCTACACCCGCTGGTCGTAGATGAAGCGCCTTGCCCGATGCGTGGTGAGGCGCTTTGCATCGATGTGTGAGGGGTTCACGAGGACATTCACCTCTTCTTGGATGATGACGGAGGGCACGCACAGCAAGGCGCTCGACTGGCGTGCCAGCCACGCCGAACCCAGGGCTCTGCTGAACCGGCCTTCCGGCACCACGTCCCCGAGGTCCTTCACCTGCCCGGCGTCTCCACTTTCTTCAAGCAGTTGCCGCAGGGTGGCCACCACGCGCATCAGGGCGATCGCGCGGTGGCCGGCCGCATCCCGCAGCGCTTCTCCTGCCTTGGCCTTGCGCTGGTACGTGGTCTCCGGCAGGCCGATCATGTTGAGCACGCTGGGCGCTGGCTCGCTCAAGGCCCTGGAGATCAAGACCACGGTAAACGCAGGCACGCCCTCTTCCACCGCGCGCAGAACCCACCGCGGCGCAGCGTACGGCGAGGCGAAGCTGCTGTCTGCATAGGCGCCTCCATTTGGGCGAGACCTTACGCCATATGGGGTGCCTGGGGTACTCAAGCGCTTGGCTCCCCGAATCCGCCCCCGCCCGGCGTGTTCAGCACGAACACGTCGCCGGGCTGCAAATCGGCCGAGCCGATGTGCGCCAGCGTTTCCGCGCGGCCGTCGGCTCTTTCCACATGGG
>NZ_CAXFDV010000699.1:0-7567 GCF_964001545.1 uncultured Aquincola sp. | reverse complement strand
CGCCGCACCCCCCATCAGCGCCGCCAGCCGCCGCAGGCTGCCCTGCCCATCGTCCGGCGTGGCCGACGACATCGCGGCCGAGGCGGCGGCCGCGGCTTGCGGCGGCATCATCAGCGCGGGGTAGTCCTTCATCATCTGCGCGCCGTACAGCGGCTTGTAGGCGCCCTGGTGGCAGGTGGCGCAGTTGATCTTGGCCACGTCGTGGTTGGGGCCCAGCCGCTCGATCGGGAAACTGTCGGTCAGCGGCTCCAGCCACGAGACGTTGAGGTCGCGCACCATGCGGATACCGTAGTACGCGGTGTAGCGCTGCGGCGAGCTCTGGTCCCATTGGCCGAACGAGCGCGAGTTGTGGCAGAAGGTGCAGTTGACGCCCAGCGACTGGCTCATGTGCATCATCAGCCCGTAGGTCCACTCGGCCTGCTTGGTGGACTGGCGGTTGCCCGCCGGCAGCGCACTGGTGCCGATGACGCGGATGTTCTCGGCATGCTGCAGGAAGGGCGAGAACGGGTCGTTGGGCAACGAGGCCCAGGCAGCTTCGGGCGCGGCGGCGTTCTGGCCGGCACTGTTGCCCAGCAGGCTGCGCGAGCTGGCCGGCGCCAGCGGCTCGAACCAGGTCTTGCTGGGCACCGGGTTGCCGCGGTGGCAGCTGTAGCAGGTGACGCCAGTGCCCGCGACGTGGGTCTTCCAGTCGGTGTTGATGTGCTGCGTCATCTGCAGCATGCGGCGCGCCACCACCTTGGTGTACTTGGCGTCGCTGGCCAGGTTGGCGCCGTCGTGGCAGTACACGCAGCCCTGCTCTGGCGACACCCATTGGGTGATGGCGGTCATGGTGCGGGTGAATTCGCCGATGCTCAGGTCGCCCAGCACCTTGACGTTCTGGAACACCTGCGAGGCCTTGGGCCCGTCGGGCGAGGCCGGTGGCGGTGCCTCGGGCGCGGTGTTCAGCGCCGCGTTCTGGGCCAGCAGGCGCGGGTTGTACACCTGCTCCATGCCGGCGCCGCGGTAGCCGGTCTGCACCGTGTCCACCGGCGGCCGCTCGCAGCCGGCCACCAGCAGGCTGGCGGCCAGCACCGTGGCCGTGGTTGCAATGTGCTTCATGGCTTGACCCCTTGCAGCAGCAGCGCCGGATCGGTCACCGGAGCAAAGACCTGCGGATACACCGGCGCCACGCCGTGCTTGACCGCCCACAGGAACCAGTTGTCCACCACCGTGCCGGTGAGCAGGATGCCGATGCCGCCCGTCAGCGGGCTGAGCACCGCGAACCACCAGGCCCAGCGGTGGATGGATTCCATCGTGGCATTGAAGCCCATGGTCCAGCGCCAGAACAGGGCCGCCCGTTCGCTGGCGGTGCCGCGGTCGGTGATCTGCTCGATCTCGCGCTCGCCGCCGAAGCGGCTGACCGCCAGGATGGTGGCGCCGTGCATCGCGAACAGCAGCGTCGCGCCGTACAGGAACGCGATCGACAGCATGTGGAACGGGTTGTAGAACAGGTTGCCGTAGCGCAGCGAAAACGCCGCCGTCCAGTCCAGGTGCGGGAACAGCCCGAAGGGCACCGCCTCACCGAACGAGCCCATCAGCACCGGGCGGATGATGCCCAGCACCAGCATCAGCCAGATGGCGGCGGCAAAGGCCCAGGCCACGTGCGTGCCCATGCCCAGCGCCCGCGCCCTTCGGTACATGCGGGCCCACCACAGCAGCACCGAGATGGTCATGCACAGGCCGGCCAGCAGCCACCAGCCGCCCTGGTTCAGCGGCGGCAGCGTCAGGCCGTAGGCCGGCGGCGGCGGCTCCAGCCCCAGCCAGGGCAGCTGGCGCACGAACTGGATCGGGTCCCAGCCCACGCTGGCCCACATGTTGAGCCCGATGATCTCGAAGGCCGCGAAGCCGAAGATCAGCGAAGCGATGCCCAGCCAGCCCAGGTAGATGGGTCCCAGCTGCGCATCGCCCAGCTTGCCCAGCCAGTGCGAATGCGTGCTGCCGCTGTCGCGTTCATGGTCGTCACGCCCCAGCGAAATGCCGGGGTAGGAAGCGCCGGCCACCTGCACGCGGGTGAAGAGGTTTTGATATTCGGCCATGCCAGGTCTCCTTCAACGCCACACCGGCAGGTTGAGCCACCAGGTCCACCACTCGGGCCAGCCGCGGGTCCAGAAGGGCCCGCTGATGACGATGCACACCGCGCTCCAGAAGCCGGCCGACAGCGCCAGGAACAGGCCCAGGCGGTGGATGCCCAGCGTGCCGATGGAGTAGCCGATGGCGTCGCGGAAGAAGGTGTTCTCGTGCTCGGCCGTCTTCACCGGCTCGCCCTTGGCGGGGTTGGTGGACGACAGGATGAGCGCGCCATGCAGGCTGAGCGCGAAGGTGGTGGCGAAGAAGAAGCTCACCGCCAGCATGTGCGCCGGGTTGTAGTGGAAATGCAGGTACTGGTAGCCGGTGTTGGACACCCAGTCGAGGTGGCTGATGATCCCGTACGGGAAGCCATGCCCCCAGGCACCCAGCAGCACCGGCCGCACCACCACCAGCGTGACGTAGGCGCCGATGGCCACCGCGAAGGCCACGGGCACGTGGTAGCCCATGCCCAGCTTGCGGCAGATCTCCACCTCGCGCAGCGCCCAGGACACGAAGGCGCCGATGGCGCACACCGTGATCAGCTGCCACAGCCCGCCTTCCATCAGCGGGGCCATGCCCAGACCGTAATGCAGGTCGGGCGGCGCGATGTTGATCTGCCAGAGGTTCCAGGTGGGCCCCTGCGAGGCACCCCAGATGATCAGCAAGGTGCCCACCAGCGAGAAGAACGCGGTGGTGACACCAAAGAAGCCGACCCAGAAGGGGCCGACCCAGAAGTCGAACAGGTCGCCGCCGATCAGCGTGCCGCCGCGGACCCGGTACTTTCTTTCGAAGCTCAGCATGGCCATGGGGCATCCTTTCGCCAGGACGTCTTGGACAAGTGCAGGCAGGTGCCGCAGCCGCGCCGCGGTGCCTGCCTGCGGTGGGGCGCTAGCGCGCGGGCGGGGTGGCCGCCGGCATCGCCGAGTTCTGCGTGGCCACGGCCTTGGTGGGGCCGTCGAGCCAGTTGAACTTGTTGGTGGACAGCAAGATGAAATGGATCAGCAGCGCGAGCACGAACAGGAACACGAACAGAGCGACGAGCGCGCGACGCGGATCGAACAAAAGCCAGATACGCCACATGGTGGGGCCTCCTATCAGTCGAGGTAGGACATGAAGGTGTACACGGCCGCCCGCACCGCACCGAGCAGCGAAGGCTCGCCCTCGGCGCCCGGCAGCCAGGCCCGCCAGGGCAGCATGAGCAGCTGCGCCAGCAGGGCGAACACCAGCAGCACGGCAAAGCCTGCGATGAACACGCCGACAGTGGCCAGCGAGTCCCGGGCAGGCGCTGCCGTGGGCAGCGAGTGATGGTGGGTGAGGTCGGTCATGACAACCCTCTCGTCAATGGGCTGTGGCTACAGCCACGGACGCCACATCCACACCAGGACGTGGGCCACGATGGCCACGGCGGTGAATCCGACGAAGCTCGTCATGAACACGCCATGGAATTCCTTCGCTTCCTGTTCTGTCAGGCCGGAAAGCGAGCCGCTTCTGGGATCAAGCATAGGGAGGGTTCCTTCGATCGATGGCCTTGCGGCCGGTGGTCTTGCGACCGGCACCGCGCAAAAGCCCGCGCGGCAAAGGCTGCCCTGGCCGGGCGGAGCAAGGCATGCAGGGCTTCATGAGGCCACCGCCGGGGTGCCCGCTTCGGCCGGCAGGTCGGTCAGGCCCACGCTGTCGCGGCCGGCGCGGCGGGCCGCGGCTTCGGCCGCGTCGCGCAGCGCCTTGGCCGCCGAGATGCGCACCAGCACCGGTTGCGCCTCCACCAGCGCATCGAGCTGCCGGCGGGCGTCTTCGTCCCAGGCCAGCGTGGCGTGCTGGCGGGCGGGCGTGGCGGGCACGGCGTCCATCTCGGTGCCCAGCGGCAGCACATGGAACAGCGCATCGAACAGGGCGTTGCAGTACTCCTGCAGCAGCCAGGTGGCGCCGGCGTACCCCATGTAGGGCGTGCCGGTGGCGCGGCGGATCACCGCACCGGGGAAGGAGGCGGCGATCCAGCTCGGCCGCGGGCCGGGGCGTGCGCTGCCGACCTCGGCCAGGTACATGCGTTCGTTGTACGAGCCGAACATCACCAGCGGCTGCTGCGCCTGCAGCTGGCGGCGCACCTCGGCGTTGTCGGTCTTGCTGCCGGGCTTGCGCGACACCGCGAACTGGCAGGGCAGGCCCAGCTCGTCTTCCAAGTAGTGGCGGATGCCGCGGGCGTAGGTTTCGCCCGCCACCACAGCGAAGCTGGCAGTGCCGAAAAAGTCCTGCGTGACCGAGCGCCACAGGTCCCAGATGGGCTTGAGCGTGGTGTGCTTCTCACGCTCGATGAAGGGCTCGGGGTCCAGCCCCGTCAGGCGGCCCAGCTCGCGCAGGAAGGCGGTGGTGGAGTGCAGGCCGATGGGGGCCTGCAGGTAGGGCCGCTCCAGGTGCTCGCACAGCAGGCGGCCGTATTCGCGGTACAGGCAGATGTTGACGTCGGCCTCCACCAGGCGCGAGACCTCCGACAGGTGGCTGCCCAGCGGAAACGCCATGTTCACTTCGCAGCCGATGCCTTGCACCAGGCGGCGGATCTCGGCCAGGTCGCTGGGGCCGTTGAACATGCCGTAGGCCGGCCCGATGATGTTGACGCGCGGCTTGTCGCCCGGCGCCCGCACCCGCTCGGGCACCTTGCGCAGGCCGTACTGCTGCCACAGCCAGTACAGCGCGCGGTTGGCGCACTGCCACTGGTCTTCGTCGATGGTGCGCGGCAAGAAGCGCTGCAGCGTGGTGCCTTCGGGCGTCACGCCGCCGCCGATCATCTCGGCGATGCTGCCGGTGACCACCACGCTGGGCAGGTCGGGGTCCAGCGTGGCATGGGCGCGCTTCATCGCGCCTTCGGTGCCTTCGCGGCCCAGCTGCTCTTCGGCCAGGCCGGTGACGACGATGGGCAGCTCATGCGGCGGCAGCGCGTCGGTGTAGTGCAGCACGCTGGTCACCGGCAGGTTCTCGCAGCCCACCGGGCCGTCGATCACCACCTGCAGGCCCTTGATGGCGGTGAACACATACACGGCGCCCCAGTAGCCGCCGGCTCTGTCGTGGTCAATGACGAAGCTCATCCCAACTGCTCCTGCGCCACCTTGAGCTTGATGACCCGGCGGCGGGTGTCGGCGCGGAAGGCGGCGTCGGGCTTGGGCGTGGTTTCCCACACGCCGGCCTTGTCGCCCTGGCCGGTGTCGCCGAAGAAGTCCTTCATCTGGTGAAAGCGGCTGCGGTTGGCAATCGCCGCATTGACCACCTGCGCCAGCGAGCCGGCACCGGCCGGCCCCATCAAGGGCCGGGCCGAGATGAGGTTGGTGAAGTACAGCGCCGGTATGCAGGCCTGCTTGGCCGCCTGCACCACCGGCGTGGTGCCGATGGCCAGGTCGGGCTGGGCATGCCGCATGGCGTACAGGTCCTGCTCCAGGCTGGCGCGGTACTGCACGTGCACGCCGCGGGCCTCCAGCCATTGGCGGTCGGGCTCGCTCCACGGTGTCGCGGGGCAGGCGGTGCCCACGTAGGGCACTTCGGCGCCGCTTTCGATCAGCAGCCGCGCCACCAGCAGCTCGCTGCCTTCGTAACCGCTGACGGTGATGCGGCCTTGTATAGGCAACCTGGCCAGCGCCCCGCGGATGGCCGGCAGCACCCGCTGCACCGCGCTGTCGATCAGCGGCTGGGCCACGCCCACCGTGCGGCCGATGGCCTGCAGCCAGGCTTCGGTGCCTTCCACGCCTACCGGCGCGGAGCCCACCACCGGCCGGCCGGCGGCCTGGAACTCACGCACGCTGGCGGTGTAGAAGGGATGGATGGCGGCCACCACATGGCCGTCGAGCGCGGCATACAGCTCGCGCCATTCACGTGTGGGCACCACCGGGCCGGCGGCCAGGCCCATGGGCGCCAGCATCATGCCGATGCCCACCGGGTCGGCCGGGAACATCTCGCCCAGCAGGGTGACGGTGGGCCGCGCTTCCACGCCGCCGCGGGGCGCGGCCACCGGGCCGGCCTCCGCCTCATGGCGGGCAAACTTGAGCATGGCGCCGGCCAGCACGTCCTTGGCCTCGGCATGGGTGGGCACGCCGAAGCCCGGCACGTCGATGCCGATCACGCGCACGCCGTCGATCTGCCGCGGCAGCAGCTGCAGCGGCACGCCGCTGGCGGTGGGCACGCACAGGTTGATGACGACGATGGCGTCCAGCCGCTCGGGGTCGGCATGCTCGAACACCGCCCGGCGGATGTCCTCGAACAGCTGGCCGGTGACCAGCGTCTCGCTGTTGAAGGGCACGTAGCCCACGCTGCGCCGCGCGCCGTAGAAGTGCGAGGTGAAGGTCAGGCCATAGACGCAGCAGGCCGAGCCGCTCAGGATGGTGGCGGTGCGCCGCATGCGCAGGCCCACGCGCAGCGAGCCGAAGGCCGGGCACATGCTCTGCGGCTGGCCGTGCGGGCCGGTGTTGCGGTCCACCGGGTAGTCGGCGGCGTAGCGCTGAAGGGTTTCGGCCTTGCCGGCCGCCTGCGCGGCGGCCTGCATGTCGGCGGTGGCGTGGCAGCTCATGGCTCAGGCCGCGTCGTAGACCACTTCGAGCGAAGGCCGCACCACCACCGTCTGGCCGGTCATGTCGGCTTCGGTGGCGGGCTGCAGCACCACGTCGCGGCCGACGCTGTCGGCCGAGAACAGGCCCAGCAGTTCGTCCTGCGTCTGCGGCTTGGGCCGCATCGGCGGTGCCTCGCCCACGTTGCGGGCCAGGGTCTCGACGAGGGGCGCCCAGGCCGTGCCGGGGCGGCCGATGATCTCGTAGCTGGCGCTCTTGCGGCGGATGTCCTCGTTGGCCGGAATCGCCGCCAGCACCGGGATGCCGGCGTTCTCGGCAAAAGCCGCGGCCTCGCCGGTGCCGTCGTCCTTGTTGATGACCATGCCGGCCACGCCCACGTTGCCGCCCAGCTTGCGGAAGTACTCGACCGCGCTGCACACGTTGTTGGCCACGTACAGGCTTTGCAGGTCGTTGCTGGCCACCACGATGACCTTCTGGCACATGTCGCGGGCGATCGGCAGGCCGAAGCCGCCGCACACCACGTCGCCCAGGAAGTCCAGCAGCACGTAGTCGAAGCCCCACTCGTGGAAGCCGAGCTTTTCCAGCGTCTCGAAGCCGTGGATGATCCCGCGGCCGCCGCAGCCGCGGCCCACTTCGGGCCCGCCCAGCTCCATCGCATACACGCCGTCGCGCTTGAAGCACACGTCGCCGATGGCCACCGCCTCGCCGGCCAGCTTCTTCTTGCTGCTGGTCTCGATGATGGTGGGGCAGGCCTTGCCTCCGAACAGCAAGCTGGTGGTGTCGCTCTTGGGGTCGCAACCGATCAGCAGCACCTTCTTGCCCTGCTGGGCCATCATGTAGCTGAGGTTGGCCAGGGTGAAGCTCTTGCCGATGCCGCCCTTGCCATAGATGGCAATGATCTGCGTTTCGGGCTTGTT
>NZ_CAXFDV010000698.1:0-4469 GCF_964001545.1 uncultured Aquincola sp. | reverse complement strand
TCCCCTTCATGGTGGCCCGGCAGGTGCACACCGGCTTGCCGCAGCAGCGGCACGCCGGCATGCAGCATGTAGGCCACCGGCGGGTTCACCCATTTCATCGAGGGCGACGAGCCCGCCGGCCGATCCACCGCGCGGTGCGCGAACTTGCCGCCCACCGGCCGCGCCGCGCAAAAGGCGGCGAAGGTCTCGCGGATCTGCGGTCGGCTCAGGGCCGCGTAGTGCGTCATCAGCGCGGGCCAGTCCTGCGGCCAGCCCAGTGCCTGCACCAGTTCACGCGGCAGGCCGAAGGGCAGGTCGAAGCCGCCGACCCAGGGGCCGGGCGTGTGCAGCCATTGGCCGAAGGCGGCCAGCGTCGGGTGGCTGTCGATGCGCAGCAGCGTGCAGCGGCTGCCTTCCAGCCGGCCATGCGCCACCACCACCGGCTTGCGGGCGGTGGGCGCGCTGCTGAAGTCGATGCCGTAGATGTCCATCGCCCCCATTGTCGCGGCGTGGCCATGCCGGTGCCGGCGCGGGGTCGGGCGGCGATACAGTGGCCCGATCCCTTCCCTTCACCGCCAGCGGAGCCGTCAGCCGTGCCAGCGCATCCTGTTCTTGTGGAAGTCACCCGGAGTGGCTTCGTCGAATCCTTCCACCGCGGCGCGCTGGCCATCGTCGATGCCGGCGGTGCGCTGCACACCGCGCTGGGCGACATCGAGCGGCCGGTGTTTCCGCGCTCGGCCGTCAAGGTGATGCAGGCGCTGCCGCTGGTGGCCAGTGGCGCGGCCGAGCGGCTGGGGCTGGGCGATGAAGAGCTGGCCATTGCCTGCGCTTCGCACAACGGCGAGGCGGCCCATGCGGCCACCGCCGCCGGCATGCTGGCCAAGGCCGGACTGGACGCCACGGCGCTGGAATGCGGCGCACACTGGCCGATGTGGGACGTGGCCGGCCGCGCCCTGGCCGCCACCGGTGCCCAGCCCGGCGCGCTGCACAACAACTGCTCAGGCAAGCATTCAGGCTTTGTGTGCCTGGGCTGCCTGATGGCAGCGGCCGAAGGGCGCGATGCCCGCGCCTTTCTCTCGGGCTACGTGCAACCCGACCATCCGCTGATGCGCGAGGTGACGGCCGCGCTGCAGGCCGCCACCGGTTACGACCTGGCGCGCGCCCCGGTCGGCACCGACGGCTGCAACATCCCCACGTTCGGCGTGCCGCTGCGGCACCTGGCGCATGGCTTTGCGCGCATCGGCAGCGGCCAGGGTTTGTCGCCCGGCCATGCGGCGGCCGCGGCCCGGCTGCGGCGGGCGGTGGCGGCGGCGCCTTTCATGGTGGCGGGCACCGGCCGCTTCGACACGCGGGCGATGGAAGCGCTGGGCGAGCGCCTCTTCTGCAAGGTGGGCGCCGAAGGCGTGTACGGCGCCGCCCTGCCCGAGCTGGGCCTGGGCGTGGCGCTGAAGATGGACGATGGCAACAACGCCCGCGCGGCCGAGGTGGTGATGGCGGCGGTGGCCGCGGCGCTGCTGCCGCAGGCCGCGCCGCTGCAGCCGGCGCAGGCGGCGCTGCTGGCCGACCTGGCGGCGCCCACGCTGCGCAACTGGAACGGCACGGTGGTGGGCGGCCTGCGTGGCGCCGAGGCGTTGCAGGCCGCGCTGCCTGCGGTTGCGGCCTGAGCTGCGGGCCGCCGAATCAGGCGGCCGCGTCAGACCATCGCCGCCTGGGCCGCCAGCACCTCGGTGCGCACCTGCTCGGTCAGCTCCGCTTTCAGTTCGGAGAACGCGGCCGTGGTCTTGACCGCATAGTGCCGCGGGTGCGGCAGCGGCACCGGCCGGTCGAGCTTGATGCGGCCGGGCCGTGCGCTCATCACCATCACGCGGCTGCCCATGAACACCGCTTCGTCGATGTCGTGGGTGACAAACAGCACCGTGGTTCGCTCCACCTCCCAGATGCCGAGCAGCAGCTCCTGCATCAGCTCGCGCGTCTGGTGGTCGAGCGCGCCGAAGGGCTCGTCCATCAACAGCATGCGCGGGCCGTTGGCCAGCGCACGGGCCAGCGCGGTGCGCTGCTGCATGCCGCCCGACAGCTGCTTGGGGTAGTGGTGCTCGAAGCCCGTCAGGCCCACCTTCTGCAGGAAGCTCTGCGCGATTTCGATCTGCTGCGCCCGCGGCAGGCCGCGTTCACGCAGGCCGAAGCACACGTTGTCGCGCACCGTCAGCCATGGGAACAGCGTGTAGCTCTGGAACACCATGCCGCGGTCGGCGCCCGGGCCGGTGATGCGGCGGCCGTCCAGCAGCACTTCGCCCGCCGTCGGGTGGTCCAGCCCGGCCACGATGCGCAGCAGCGTGCTCTTGCCGCAACCCGAAGGGCCGAGGATGGTGATGAAGTCGTTCTCGGCCACCTGCAGGTCGGTGGCCGACAAGGCCAGCGTGCTGCCGTGGCTGGACTCGAAGCGGCGCTCGACGCCGCGGACGGTGAGGAGGGTGCTCATGCTCGGCGCCTTGGTCAGCGGCCCAGGGCGGCCCAGCGGAACATCCGCCGGTTGGCCCACTTGAACAGCAGGTCGCTCAACAGCCCGATGAGGCCGATGACGATGATGCCGAAGATGATCTGGTCGGTGGCCAGCAGCGCCTGACTGTCGGTGATCATGTGGCCGATGCCGCTGGAAGCGCCGATCAGCTCGGCCACGATCACATAGGTCCAGGCCCAGCCCAGCACCATGCGCAGGATTTCGGCGATCTCGGGCGCGGCGCCGGGAATCAGCACCCGGGCCACCACGCCACGATCGCCGCAGCCCAGGGTGTAGGCCGCTTCCACCAGGTCGCGCCGGGTGTTGCCCACGGCCACCGCGATCATCAGCACCAGGTTGAAGAAGCTGCCGATGAAGATGACCGAGAGCTTCTGCGCCTCACCCAGCCCGGCCCACAGGATGAGCAGCGGAATGAAGGCGCTGGCCGGCAGGTAGCGGGCAAAGCTGATGAAGGGCTCGAAGAAGGCTTCGATGGGCTTGTAGGCGCCCATCAGCACGCCCAGCGGCAGCGCCAGCACCGCGGCGATGGCAAAGCCGCCCACCACGCGCCACACCGTCATGCCGATGTCCACCGCAAAGCCCATCTCGGTGAGCAGCGTCCAGCCGCTGCGCAGCATGGTCAGCGGGTCAGCCAGGAAGGTTTTGCTGACGTGGCCGCCGAGCGTGACGAAGGCCCACACGGCAAAGAACAGCACGAAGAAGGCGAGGCCGAGCACGAAGCGCGTGCCGCGCGGAACGGGGGTCAGCGGTTTCATGCGGAAGGCGGCAGCGCCTGGTTCAGCCAGGCCACGATGTCTTGGGGATAGTGCCGGTGAAAAGCTTCGCGGTCGAAGCCGGGCGGGTCTTGCGAGGGCGCAAAGCCCGGTTTGACCAGGGCCTTGGGAAAGGGCGTGATGAACGAGAAGTGGCCCGCGCCCGGCACCACCCGGCTGTCGACGCGGCGTGCATCGGCCACGCCCTGGCGAATGATCTCGCCCTGGCTCAGCGGCGTGATGTCGTCGTGCTCGGCTTCCATCAGCAGGATGGGCAGGTTGACCGCGCGCAAGGCACCAGGGGCCTGGAAGAAGAAGGCGGCCGGCGCCAGCAGCACCAGGGCGTTGACACGCGCATCGTGCGCCGGCGCCACCGCTTCACCGCTGCGGGCATGGGCCTGGCCGCCGGCCACGGCCAATGCCGTGTAGGCACCCAGCGAATGGCCGATGACGGCGATGCGCTGGCTGTCGATGGGCAGGCGCGCCAGCACCTCGGAAATCACCAAGCCGACATGCCGTGGCCGGTCCTGCAGGTTCTGCAGCGTGCCCTTGAGCCGGTCGTCCTTGCGGTGGTTGCCGGGATGATCGAACGCGGCCACCACCCAGCCCGCCGCCACCAGCGCATGGCACAGCGCGCGGTATATCTGGTAGCTGCCGCCATTGCCATGGGACAGCACGGCCAGCGGCAGTGGCGCCGCCGGCGCGGCGTCGGCCGGCCAGCCCATCACCTCGGCCGGAAAGCGGATGCCCCCGGCCGCATCGACGACGTCGATGAACATGCGTTCCTTGGTTGAGAAATCAGTTCAGGAAGCGCGTGTCGGCCAGCTTCGTCAGGTCGGGGATCTGCTTGATGATGCCCACCTCCAGCAACAGATCCGCCGCTTCCTTGCTGAACTGCTGGTGCTCACCGGCAAAGAACTTCTGGTTGGCCGCGCGGTCTTGCCAGCGCAAAAACTTCTGTGAGTTCTCGAAGGCTTCGCCGCTTTGCTTGACGTCGGCGCCCATGATCTCGAAGCTCTTCTTTGGGTCGGACTTGATCATGTCCAGCGCGTCGAAGTAGGCGTCGGCCAGGCCCTTGGCGGCCTTGGGGTTGTCGGACAGGAACTTGGGCGCGCAGCCGAAGGTGTCCATCACCATCGGGTAGTCCAGCGTGGTGGCGATGATCTTGCCCGCCTCGGGCTTGGCGCGCACGCTGCTCAGGTAGGGCTCGTAGGTCATGC
>NZ_CAXFDV010000697.1:0-4969 GCF_964001545.1 uncultured Aquincola sp. | reverse complement strand
TCCAGCGCGGCGCGCAGGCGTACCTCCAGGTCCACCCGCTCCTGCATGCGGGTGAGCATCTCGGTGGTGAAGGTGCGCACCGTACCCCGGCCGGCCGCCTTGGCGGCATACAGCGCGATGTCGGCGCGCGACAGCAGCGTTTCGCCGTCATGCCCATGCGGCGGCGACAGCGCAATGCCCACCGAGGCGCCGATGCGCGTGCGCCGCTCGTCGGCCAGTTGGTAAGGCGCGCACAACGAGCTCAGCAGCCCACGCGCCAGCAGCTCGGCGGTGGCGGGGTCGGCCCCCGGCAGCAGCACCGCGAATTCGTCGCCGCCCAGGCGGGCCACGGCCAGCGCGCGGCCGGCGCAGTGGGCCTGCAGCCGCGCGGCCACTTCGCCCAGCAGGGCGTCGCCGGTGCGGTGGCCCAGCGTGTCGTTGACCATCTTGAAGCCGTCGAGGTCGATCACCAGCACCGCCATCTCGCGGCCGCCGCCATCGCAGCCGGCCAGGCGTTGCTCCACCTGCTCATGGAAGGTGTAGCGGTTGTGCAGGCCGGTGAGCGAGTCGTGGTGCGCCAGGTGCAGGATGCGCCGCTCGGCCTCCACCTGCGCCGTCACCAGCGCCAGCGTCACCATCAGGCCGCGGTGGTCGCCGCCACCGCCGATCACGGCCGACACCTGCAGCTCCAGGATCTCGCCGCCGATGTGGCTGCGCAAGGTGTGGGGCAGCCGCGCCGGGTCGGCCAGCAGCCGGCGTTGCTGCTCGGGCTGCTGCAAAAAGAGGTCGAGGGGGCTGCCTACCGGCGTGGCCACCGGCGCGGGCAGCAGCTGCCCGATGCGCTGCACCAGCGCCGTGGCCGCGCGGTTGGCGTAGTTGACCTGCAGGCTGCCCGGCTCCACGGTCATCACCGCCAGCGGCAGGTCTTCGATCATGCGCAGCAGGCGCTGCTGCTCCTGGCCGCGCCGGCTCACTTCCACCCGCGCTTCGATCAGGCGGGCAAAGTCGCAGCCCTGGATGCGCAGCACCAGCAGCGTGGCCAGCGTCACCAGCGCCAGGTCGCTGGCCATGGCGCTGAACACCGGACCGCCGGCCAGGCCCAGGAAGGTGACGATGGGCAGCCCCGCGAAGATGGCGATGATCAGCGGCGCCGGCCAGGCATGCACCAGGCAGAACATGCTGCTGATCATCGTCAGCGACAGGAAGAAGGCGACGTGGCCCTGGTCGAATGCATCGCCCAACGGAAACAGCGCCAGGCCCCAGCCGGCCAGCAGCACCGCCAGCACGCCGGCCAGCACGCTGCTGACGGCCAGCTGCCGCCGCGCATAGGCCGGCGCCACCACCTGGCCGCGCCGGCGCCACCAGCTCAGGGTGCGCCACAGGAAGATGCTGCCGAAGACCAGCGCCGGGTACAGCGTGAGGTGGCTGGGCGCCTTGGCGCGGAAGGTGTAGGCCAGCACCGAGGCATTGGCCAGCAGGATGAAATACATCAACGGCACCAGGCGCGACAACGCCGCGAACTGGGCCTGCATCCGCTCGGGGGAAGGATCGGCGCCGCCGCCGATGGATGTCGGATTTCGAAAGAGGGTACGCACGCTGTTCGCCCCGGGCCATGCCCGTACCGCCTGATATCGGTCGGCGCGGAAGGCGGCTTGAGCAGGCGGGCGTGGCGCGCGGGTTCAGCGGCCCATCAAGCGGCGGCGGCAAATGCCGATAGCCACCGGACGACCACCGCACGCACGAGCGTTGTGACCGCGACCATGTCCCAGCCCACCCCCGACGAGGCCCCCCGGGCCGACGCCAGCACGCCTGCCGAAGGCGTGCCGCAGGTGCGCAGGCCAGCCGCGGAGGTGAGCACCTGCTGGTGGCGTTGCAGCCATTGCGGCACCAACCACCAGCTGCGGCTGCCCAGGCGCAACCCCGGCCATTGCCTGAATTGCTGCACCCCGTCGTTGACGCCGGTGCTGGGCTTTGCCTGGGACCGCTGACACCTCAGCCGTTCACAGCCACGCCCAGAGCCAGCGCAGCCAGGCCGGCCGGCGGTCAACGGTGGGACGGTAGTGCTGGCGAAGAGACGGATACATGAAAAAGCCTCCTGTTGGAGGCTTGACTGTATGTGCATACAGTAGTCGTGGCAAGCCGCTGTGGCTCACCACCCTCAGCGGGTCAGAAGGTCGACCAGTCGTCGTCGTTGACCACGGCTGCGGCCGGTGCGGGCGCAGGTGCCGGGCTGGCCACCGGCGCGGTGCTGGCTGCGCGCGGCGCGGGCGCTGCCGTTGCGGCGCGGCTGGGCGTCGCCACCCGGGGCTTGGCGGCAGCGCGGCTGGGCGCTGCCGGGGCGCGGCGCGCGATGGGGGCCGGTGCCGGCCGTGTCGCCGCAGCGGCCTGGCTGGGCAGCGCCGCCGGCGCCGGGGCAGCCACCCGGCCGTGCCCACCCGCCAGCTTGAACACCGCCACCGCCTGCACCAGCTGCTGCGCCTGCAGCTTCAGGCTTTCGGCCGCGGCGGCCGACTCTTCCACCAGCGCCGCGTTCTGCTGCGTGGCCTGGTCCATCGCGGTCACGGCTTCACCCACCTGCGACACACCCGAAGCCTGCTCGCGCGAGGCCGAGCTGATCTCGCCGACGATGTCGGTGACGCGGCGGATGGAGGTGACCACCTGCTCGATGGTGGCGCCGGCCTGGTCCACCTGGCGGGTGCCCTGCTCCACCCGCTCGACGCTCTGGGCGATCAGCGTCTTGATTTCCTTGGCGGCTTCGGCGCTGCGCTGGGCCAGCGTGCGCACCTCGCCGGCCACCACGGCAAAGCCCCGGCCCTGCTCGCCGGCCCGTGCCGCTTCCACCGCCGCGTTCAGCGCCAGGATGTTGGTCTGGAAGGCGATGCCGTCGATGGTGCCGATGATCTCGGTGATGCGGTTGGAGCTGTCGCTGATGCCCTTCATCGTCTGCACCACCTGCTGCACGGCCTCTCCGCCCTGGGTGGCCACGTCGCTGGCGGCCTGGGCCAGCTGGTTGGCCTGCTGGGCGTTGTCGGAGTTGGTGCGCACGGTGGCGCCCAGCTGCTCCATCGAGGCGGCGGTCTGTTCCAGCGCCGAGGCCTGGTTCTCGGTGCGGGCCGACAGGTCGCTGTTGCCTGAGGCGATCTCGGCCGAGGCGGTGGCCACGCCTTCGGCATTGGCACGCACCTCGCCCACGATGCCGGCCAGGCGGGTCTGCATGTCCTTCAGCGCCGACAGCAGCTGCGCCGTCTCGGTGCCGCCGCTGGCGTCGAATGCCTTGCTCAGGTCGCCGGCGGCCACGCTGCGGGCCACCTCCACGGCTTCGTTGAGCGGGCGCAGCGTGCTGCGGATGATCCAGGTCGCGATGGCCGCCGCGAGCAGCAGGCCGGCGGCGATGGCCGCACCCACCGCCCAGCGCGTGGCCTCGGTGCGTGCCGCGCTGGCGCTGGCGGCGTCGTCCATCAGGCGGTTGCCCAGGTCGGCCAGCGTGCCCAGCAGTTCCAGGTAGCGCTGCTGCGCCGGCAACACGTCGGCGGCCAGCAGGCGGCGGGCTTCGTCGCGCTGGCCATTCAGCAGCAGGCCGACGATCTTGTCGTTGTGCACCAGGAAGGTCTTGCGCGCCTGGTCGATGTGCCCGACCAGCTCGCGCCCCTTGACGGTGGTCACCGCCGCGCGCACCTGATCCAGCACCTCGGAATTGCGGCGGGTCACCTCGTCGATCTCGGTCTTGAGGGCCTGCAGCCGCGCCGGCTCGGTGAAGATGAACATGTCGCGCACCGCACGTGCGATGACCGCATTGCCCTCGCGTGCGGCGATCAGCCGTTTGACCGTGGGATAACGCACCCCCAATGCGTTGTTGACCTCGTCGTTGGTGGCCTGCATCCGCAGCAGGCAGAAAAAGCCGACGGCGGCAACGATGAGCGCCATCAAGGCAAATCCGAGGATGAGGCGGGTGGATATCTTCAGGTGGTTCATGGCTTTGACAGTGACGACAGCTGGTATCAGCGCTATCGACCTTGCCGGATCGACCTGAAGCGGAGTCCGCCACTGTTACAAATCAGCCCTCCGCCACCCAGCGGGCCGGCTCGCTGGCGCGATAGCGCCAGACGGCAGCGCCCTCGCCTGCCTCATCGGCCAGCCGGAACAGGTGCAGCCAGCTGTTGTCCACCAGCTGCCGCACCACCTCATGGCCGTCGATCACCCCCTCGATGGCCTCGGCCGGCGCCTGCACGAACACGCTGAGCCGCAGCGGCACATGCCGCCAGCGCTCGCCGTCGTGCACCGACTGCAGCGGCAGACCGATGCGCAGGTCGCCGCCGTTGCCTTCGAACACACCCAGGTGGCCGCCCACCACGTTGTGCAGCAGCTTGTCGCCGCTGCCGTAGCGTTGCGGGTCGACGGTGGAGGCGTTGTACTGGGCATTGATCCACTGCGTGACCACCATCGGCGCGGTGAGGATGAGCTGCAGCACGCCGAAGCCGTCGTCCTGCCGCCAGTCGTAGTCGTGCAGAAAGGCGCGGCCGTCCAGGTGCAGGCCCCGCGTGCGCTCGCGCGGCGCCACGATGAAGGCGGCGCAGCCGGCCAGGCCCCACTCAGGGCGCAGCTGCGCCCAGTCGGTGCTGCGCTGCTGCACGGCCTGCCGCAGCGTGCGGGCATCGGCGGCTTCCGTTTCCAGGCCCAGGCCGGGCGCGCGCTCGGCGCGGGCGCGGTCGCCGGCTTCGGCCAGCCAGGCCTGCAGCTGCGCCACATCCTGCGCATGGCTGGCAGGCAGCAGGTCGAGGTCGAACAACCGCAGCTCGTCGGTGGTGGTGGCGTGCAGACCGGCCACGAACCAGGTGCTGGGCGGCAGCGTGATGCCCCGGCCGTGCAGCCCGTTGCGCACCGCCGGGTCGTTGAGCAGCCCGGCCAGCAGCCGGGCGTTGACTTCGCCCGTCTGGCCGCCGCAGGCGCCGCAATCCAGGCCGGCGGCATGCGGGTTGTTGCTGCTGCTGCT